>JAPYNU010000033.1 GCA_028283245.1 Candidatus Aldehydirespirator catecholifindens
GTATTACGGTGAAGCACCACCGTCACAGGAAGCAACTCTCACACAGCTCGGAGCACTAGACGGGATCGCTCCCGAGAATTGGCCCCAATACGCGCTTATCGAGAAACCCGCCAAACCAGGGGACCGGGCACAAAACTGGAATTACGGTTCTGTGATTCGTGCTTCAAGAGATTACGTCGTGTCAGAGTACGTATCTGACGGTGTTTACAGCATTGAGGTTGACGATCCCCAGTCAATCACCGACTATGTGCCCACCTCCACCGACTGGAACGCGGCAACCGGTCATGCGCAATGCGTCTACACGTTCCATTACGACACCGACGATGACGGCAGCCCTGATGTCGTCTACGACTATTATCGCCCTAACTGCACCCAGCGGACTTTCGCCACGCCGCATACGGTGACCTGGACAAGAGGCACAGAAGGAAGCCTTGAAACCTCTGAGGTTTCCTATGAGATCCCCGCTGGCACCATCATTCGCCGTCACGGCTTTGAGCAGCGAGTCAACCTTAAAGAGGGACGGGTGCGGATCGATGACGGAACCTCATGTGTGTTTGCCAGCGACGACTACAGAGACCCCGATGTCTGCGAGAACGCCGCCCGGCGCGCCTACAAAGAAGACCGCGCCGCCATCATCGCTCACAACGCTCAGGTCCGTGAAAGACTGATCGACAACCGCCCCAGAAAAACCACTGTCACTTATCCCGGCTATGACGCGGCGTTAGCTGCTTGGAACGCCAAGTTAGCGGCTTACGAAACCGCAATCGCTCAACTCCGCCAGGATCGTGACGGGATGCATGTCGTGTGTGTATCAACGGGTAGCGGCTGGGATTGCGAAGTCAGAAACACTCCGTGACTTCTCCTCGCCTCAGGGCGAGTCTTCTTCAAGCTGCCGCAACCTCAAGACGTGCGTGGCTGCCGGTGCTGGTGCGTTCCACCAGGATGCAATCCTCGAAAGCGTCAAGGGCTGAATCTGTGTGAGATACGGTCCACACGGCTTCCATCTCGCCTGAGTTGACTAGCCGCCACATCAGCTACTGAAGCTTGCGAGCGGATTCGGTGTCGAGTGCTCCCCAGCCTTCGTCGAGGCACAAGATGCGAGCTTTGATGCCGACGCTTCGTCCGAGTGCTACACGCATAGCGATATCGAAGCGCATTCTTTCGCCGCCTGAGTAGAGGCGGTAGTCACGTCAAGACGAAGACGCGTGCTCTCGGGCTTCGATTTTGATTTCGGGTGTTCGTTTATGGTCGGAGAGAGTGAACCTCAGCTCAGCGGGAGTGAGCACACTCAACGCATCGTTGGCGTGTTTTTGGAATGCGTTGATGCTTCGCATAGTGGCGATGAGCGGCACTCCATGCGGGCTGGATGCCAGCACAAGGTCTTCGCAGGCACGCAACTCGGCTTCGGTCTCGTCCACCCCGACCTCCAATAGCGATTCTGTCGACTGCGTCGTCGTGCTTTGTCACAAAGCTCTACTAGGGGTGATTCGCGTGAGACTGGTGGCGCTTGTTACGGGTGTTTGAGGTTGCAGATGTGTGTAACCGCTTGGCGCAGTAGGAGTCGCTAACCAGCAATGACACAGCGCGAGTTCTCGACAGCGCTGATCTGTGGTCGTGTTGCTTGTTGAACTCTTATGGTTGCTGCGAGTTAGAGTGATCTGAGTGCTAGGCCACGCAGGGAGCTGTCAGTGCGCAAGGTGACGGAGACGGATCTTCCCGGTGTGGGGGTTCGTTTCGAGCTGCAAACCAACTCTGATCGTGCCGTAGGGGTGGTGGTGCATCAATCGGGACGTCGTGATCTGATCGTCTACGACGCTAAAGACGCGGATCGTGCCAGCGAAAGCGTCGGACTGACCGAAGATGAAGCTCACACCCTCGGCGAAATCCTAGGCGGCAGCGAAGTGCTGGAACATCTCGACGAAGCTTTGCACCGTCTCGGCGACCTGGAGATCTCATGGATTGAGATCAGCAGCGACTGCGCGCTGGCAGGAATGACTCTGGCCGAGGCTTCGCTGCGCACACGCACCGGTGCCGGTGTTGTGGCATTGCTTTGTGGTGCCCGGTCGATTCCCATCCCTGGTGGAAGCGACCGGCTCGAACCCGGCGACACAGCCGTGGTGGTGGGCATGCCCGCGGCTGTTGAAGCCACAACCGCGCTGTTGACCCAACCCGGCTAAGCGAACCCTGTGACTGTTGCCAGCCTTTCAGCTTGTCGAGTTGTCTGCCAGCGGCTGTTGACCCAACCCGGCTAAGCAAACCCTATGCCTGAGGGTGACCTTCTGATAATTGAGCTTGGCGCGGTCGTGCTGGGCTTAGCGGTCGTGGCGCGTCTCGCTAGACGAGCCGGAATGCCCGCTCTGCCGCTGTATCTGCTGGTAGGGCTCGCTCTCGGCGACGGTGGCCTGCTTGAACTGCCAGCTTCCACCGACTTCATCGAAGCGGGAGCTGAGATCGGCCTGATCTTGATGCTGCTGATGCTAGGTCTTGAGTTCTCACCGCAGGAACTAGTGGTCAACATGCGCCGCTCTACCTTGGCAGGGGTAGTAGACCTAGTGCTGAACTTTGCTCCGGGGCTAGTTGCGGGTTTTCTGCTGGGCTTTGACCCGATCATTGCGGTGCTGCTCGGTGGTGTTACCTACAGTTCGTCGTCGGGCATAGTCGCCAAATTGTTGGCTGACCTTGAACGAATCGGTAATCACGAAACACCGGTCGTGTTGAGCGTGCTCGTTATTGAAGACCTAGCGATGGTGCTGTATCTGCCGATCGTTACCGGTGTGCTGCTCGGCGGCTCAGCATTAAGCACAACCATTGCTGTGGCAGTGTCGCTAGCTGCTGTGTTGCTAACGCTGGTGGTGGCTTATCTGCTTGGTGATCGTCTCAGCGACTTCGCTTTGAGTCATTCAAGTGAAGCGCTGCTGTTGACATTGCTGGGAGTGACACTGCTGATAGCTGGCATCGCTGACCGCATCAACCTATCAACAGCGGTTGGTGCCTTCATCGTGGGAGTGGCACTCTCGGGTGACATCGTCGCTCATGCCAGAGACTTGCTGCTGCCGTTGCGTAACCTTTTCGCGGCTGCGTTCTTTGTGTTCTTTGGTTTACAAGTAGATGTGAGGCTAATCCCTGACGTGGCCGTCGTTGCGGCTGCGATTGCTGCGATCTGTGTGCTCACCAAACTCGCTACCGGCTGGGTAGCGGCTGCACGGGCAGGCATAGGCACACCAGGCAAAGTTCGTGCTGGGGCAGCATTGGTAGCGCACGGCGAATTTTCGGTGGTTATCGCCGAGCTCGGGGTCGGACGTGAAAGCAACCTAGGGGCTTTGACCGCCGCATACGTGATAATTCTGACTCTCGCTGGTGCTTTGATGTACCAGTTCGCTGACACAGCAACTTTCGCTGTGCAGAGAAGACGTTCACGCAGAACCAAAGCTTGATGCTCTAACCTCAAAAGTTATGCCGCATCGCAGTTCACAAGAGTTGAATGATTCGCTGGCCTATATTCGTGAAGCTCCCTCTGATGGTGGCGAAGTCAAACTGATCGTGTGCCGCCCCCGAAGCGAAGAACGCAAAACTCTCACCGAAGGCTATTTCGACTGTGAGAAAGGTCTAGTGGGTGACGACTGGCTAACGCGAGGCAGTTCGTCTCGCGCCGGTGGTGAAGCCAACCCGTTAGCGCAGGTAACGGTGATGAACTCTCGTGTGTTGGAAGCCATAGCTGGCGAGGTCAGACGCTGGCCGCTAGCAGGAGACCAGCTTTACGTGGATTTAGATGTGAGCACTGAGAATCTGCCGGAGGGAGCCCAGTTGGCGGTAGGGGAGGCACTCTTGGAGGTGACCGCTAAACCGCACACAGGGTGCGCCAAATTCACTCGCCGTTTCGGTTTGGATGCGATGCGCTGGGTCAACTCCAAAGAAGGCATGAAGCTACGCCTTCGAGGTATCAACACGCGAATACTGCGCTCAGGAACAGTGCAAATCGGTGATCGTGTCACCAAGACAAACCCCAGCTAACCAAGCGGAGTGCAACAGCTAGCAGCCTGTTGCGGATTCACCTAGAGCATTTCGCCTTCGCTTGATTTTAGAGCGAGGATGCTGTTAGCTAGATCGTCGCAGCGGTCAGCGTCACTTCCCCCCTATAGGGCGAGAATGCTGTTGGCGAAAGATTTGCGGGTGAGGACGCAGAAACAGGCTTTGATTGCGCGGATCGTCAACGGGCTCTTTTGTGAGCGATTAGATTGACAGAGTTGCAGGGATTTGATGCGCTTCGAGCGATGCTCGGTTACGAGTACTCGCAAGGTTCGTGGTTTTGGGTGCCAGTACACGAAGCCCGCACGAATCGGGGTTTGAGACCCTTCGGCCTGGGGAAACTGAGGCCTGTGGTGTTAGCTACCCGCCTGAGCCCAGACGCGGTCTTGTTCCCGCGCTCCACTCTGGAATCAGAGTTCCAACATGATGCCCATAGCCACGAACCCGACCCACCTTGTGAAATCGACAAGCCGGGATGGGTCGTGCTGAGCCTGACGGCGGTTGTGGACCTGCAACTCCTCAACAGTGATTCCTATTCGTGTGAAGAGCCAGAAGGCTCACAGTTGTTTGATGCTATGCGTGAAGCGTTACGGCCATGACTCCGCAGGATCACCGCAGCAGTTTCGCTGACCTGAGTCGGGAATACGAAACCGTGACCATCGGCCCACTTTTGTGGGCGTTGACCGTCGAGTTGGCTGGAATGATCGGTCACCGCTACAGGCCTGCGGAATACAACGGGGGCTCACCGTGGGACAAGAACTCAATCGAAGAACTCGCACAGCAGACGGCAGTGGATCTGTTGATCGGAGAAGGCCAGATTGACTACATCTTCACGGTCGCTGACAGCATTGAGGATGTCAGACGATTGCTCACCCACAACGTAAAACGGGCCTTGTGGCGCAGACGCTCTCCGACTCTTGTCGACAGATTGATGGCACGCGTCCGCGAGATGGCATCGCAGTCGCCCTTCGCTATCGAACAGGTTGGGGCGCAGCGATGGATCACGATTGCTGCCGACCCCGGAGACCCTCGAGAGTTGAGTGATGCTGAACTGCGTGGTGCTGTTGCTGTCGCGCATCGGGTTCCGAGGCTGATCGAGAGCGAGACCGCAGAAAGAGCTTCGATGGTCTACTCGCCGAGCACGCTGCGAGAACTGCTGAATTCAGTCATTCGTGAGATCGGCGGCATCTTCGACCGCGACCTGGAAAGAATTTTCAAAGTTCTGGTTACATCATGGCTTCCAGCGTCCCTTGTATTAGATGAAGGCAGCGACTCGGTTTCGACTGGCAGCATCGCAAGCAGCACCCGTGTTGAGGAAGGGATCGAGCACCAAGAAATGGAATCGGCACTGCAAGACCTAGTTGGGTCCATGACCAATGAGGATCTGACCGTGTTCGTTTGCAAAGCGCAAGGATTGTCGGACAGCGCGGTAGCCGAGCGGTTGGGACGCTCCCGACGATGGGTGGCAGACCGCAAGAAGGTTGTCCTCAGCCGCACCGACAAAGTATTCGCTGACAGCGTGCCGGTACCGCTGCAGGATTTGGCCGCAGCACGGCTTGTGGAGATCACCAGCGAGGCACTCGGAGAATCCCTGTAATGACACAATCGAAAGATCTGACCGGAAGCCCAAAAAACGCTGACGGCATGGACTCGACTCTTGCGGCGCCTGTAGCCGTGAGTGAGGCTGTGCTAAGGGCCTGTGAGGCTCGCAGCACTATGGACGGTGTGCCGTTGGCTGATGTCCCGTCAGCTTTGGCTGGCTCGGTGACAGCCACGAAATCTGGCCAACGAACCGTGCTAGTGCTTGCAAGTTCGCGGCAACCGGTGACTCGAGGTGATGTCCGTGTGGTTGAGCCGCTGGCGTGGCAAGAGGGTCCTCGGAGACTTGCGGTTGTATGTCGTGTCGACTCTGAGCGTGATATTGCCGAGATGATGCTCGTGCATCCCTGGCCCGAACTCGCTACCGATACTGATGCGATCATCGCCGACAAAGACTCGGGTGTGCCTTTCCCGCTGGTGCTTGAGTGCTATGTGCGAGGCCCGGTGTGGCTGTTACAAGTCCGAGAATGTGTGGTTGTTTTGACCGAGTCTCAGATGGGTGCTGTCGGTGACGCAGTGATCGACGAGAACCCAGAGGTCGAAGGAGTGCGCATGGGGCTGCCGTTGGCAGGGCCAGTTGACGCTCGCTGGAGTTTCAAGGCCCAGGAGGTTGCTGAATGGAGAACTCTCACCGACGACTGTGCGGCCGTCTTGTCGGGTGATGATGACGATGCCTGGCCGCTCAATCTCGACCGCTTGCTGCCGCATCGTTATGGCAACTCAGCAGATAATGCGATGATGTTGCAGAGCCAAACGCATCTTGAGGAGCTGGTCCATCAAATCAGCACACGTCAAGTAACTGTTGAGCCCAATGAGATTGATCCGACAGCTATTGATTTTGAATGTTGGTCTGAGAGTTTGGGTCGCGATATTGGTTTGACTGTGTTTACGGCTCTTCAGCCGACATTGGATAGAACTCTCTCACAATACGATAGCGAACTGCTGAAGGAGGCTGCCTGAACCATGGGTGCATGCCCTTTGAGATCTATCGAAGTCGGCAACTTCAAGTCGATTGCTCACAGCAAGGTTGACTTCAAGCCGTTGACTGTGCTGGTCGGCAAGAACAGTGCGGGCAAGAGTTCGCTCCTGCAAACGCTGAGGTTCTTATCCCAGACTGCGGCAACTAGCAAGTCTGGGATCGAAGTTCCGTTGAACGGCACCAAACTGAGGTTGGGAACCTTTGAAGATGTTCACACGGCTGGTGCCGAAGGTCCGATATCACTGCAAGCTGAACTAGTCACTACACGGAATCAAAGCTCAGACAGCGTCGGAATCGGGCCTGAAGCTCTGTTGAGGCTTAATTTTGTGCCACCTAACACGAGCCCAGAGCGCGGCTACGCGCATCTCGCTGTCAACGATCTAGAGATTCCAGGCACTGTCGCCCTCTGGTGTGCCGAGAGGTGGCTTACGGCCGTTTGGAGCCGGGCCAGAGATGATTTATGGGAGCAACCGTGGTTAGATATAGTTAAAGAATTCGGTGATTTAGGTGTAGATTGGGAGTCAGAATGGAGACCGGAATGGGATTATTATTTTTTGCATCCTGATGACGAAAGAGTAGTAGCCAAGAAGTGGACGCTTGATTGCTTAAGCAGAATATCCGACTCTGCCGAAGATGGTGAATGTATAGATGTATCTCTTTCACAGGCTTGTGTGAATGATATCCGCAGTTTATCTGTAGATGAAATTCCTCCATCCATATTAGATCTTAAACGCTTTGCTTGGAAAACTCTGCTCAATGTTGATGACAAAATCTCTCAAGGTGCTTTGACTCTTCAGATGATAATTGCTGACTCTTTTCGTCAACTAGCGACCATTGGGCGCCCAGATGAAAAAGATCGTCTATTTAGTAGCTTGTCTGCTGATAATTCTGACTCCACTCAAAAAATGTCGGTTGATGAATTACTTGAGATTTTCAACCCTCTTGTGGGAGATGCTATTAGCGCACTCCTATTGAAGCCTAGCGACGTGGCTTCTGATGATAATCTTGACAAGTCGCTTGCTCGTCTACTGTATTCTGATAGTGACACAAAAACTATCATCAAGATGGCATCAGATAATGCCAGCAGTGATCTAGATTCTGCCGATCTGGCGAGCCGGATTGCGGTGATTCATGACATAGTTCAACGTTATTCAGATAAAGAGATCGCTGCGATGGTATTATCAATGATTGAGCGCGGTGGCCTATATTTTGAGGATAATCCATATTTCGATGACGGCGATGAGGATTCTGAATTCGAGCCCGAGAAGTGTCCTATGACAGATATCTCCAAGCTTGCCCATATGTTTGCACTAGAGATGATGGATGACGAATGGACACAAGACCCCTCACTGCGACAGCGGGCTAGCCGTGATTACGCTGAGCGGTATAGGCCTGCTGTTGCCAGATTGCTTCGAGACCGTGTCCACTATCTGGGGCCTTTGAGGCAAGAACCTCGTCCGTTCTTTGACATTGACGATGATGATCGCCCAGATGTCGGCGCTGCTGGGCAGCACTTGGCGCGTGTGCTGCAGCGGCATGGAACCAAGACGGTTGATGTGCCAGAGCTAGGGAAAGCCGAACTAGTGGACGGCTTGCAGTATTGGCTGCGCGAACTGGGTGTGATTGACGATGTCGCTGTGGAGGCTCGTGGACGTGCCGGAGTCAGCATTGAGGTGCGTCCTCCTGACCTTGATCGCCAGGTTGACCTCACTTCGGTAGGGGTCGGTGTCAGTCAAGTGTTGCCGGTTCTGGTGGTCTGTCTGCTGGCCGACCCGGGCGACATTGTGCTATTGGAGCAGCCAGAGTTGCATCTGCATCCCGCACTTCAGATGCGTCTTGCTGACTTCCTGCTTGCCTGTATTGAGAGTGGACGGCAGATCATCGTCGAAACGCACAGCGAACATCTCGTTAATCGGCTGAGACGTCGTGTCGCTGAAGACGATGCCAACAACACTGCCGCACTCGTTCGGATTGTGTTCGCTGAACGAGATGCTGAAGGCCATACAACGTTTCGACCGTCCGATATCAACCCTTTGGGTGGTCTCAGCCAAGACTGGCCTGACGGTTTCCTTGATCTCGGTGCTCGTGATGCTCAGAAACTCTTGCAAGCAGGCCTAGCTAAGCAACGTCGCCTCCAAAACACCTGACCCGCAAACACCTGACCCAAGCACACTTTCACCTCAACTACAGCGATCCATCAGCGGGTTGCCAACGGATAAAGCCCAAAATATGTGACGGCGCTGACGGGGTGGTTGGTTTTTAGGAGGCTAGGTCCTCAATGGGTGGGCATGAGCACATGATGTTGCGATCGCCGTAAGCGCCGTCAATGCGTCCCACCGGCGACCAGTATTTGTTATCCCTGTCGAAAGCTTCCGGGTAGGCGGCCACGCTACGGCTGTAAGGATGTGTCCATTCGTTTGCAGTGACTTCCTCGCAGGTGTGAGGCGCGTTGACGAGCGGATTATCGTCGGCGGGCCATTCACCGCTGCCCACCTTGTGAGCTTCGCGCGCGATAGCCAGCAAGGCATCACAGAAACGATCCAGTTCGGCTTTGCTTTCTGACTCAGTCGGTTCGATCATCAGCGTGCCCGCCACTGGAAAGCTCATAGTCGGCGCATGGAAGCCGTAGTCAATAAGCCGTTTGGCGATGTCGTCAACTGTTATTCCACAGCTTGCGTCCAGCACTCGAGTGTCGATAATGCATTCATGCGCCACAAAGCCCTCTGAACCGGTGTAAAGGATCGGATAAGCATCACGCAAACGGGCGGCAACATAGTTGGCGTTGAGGATCGCCACCTCGGTGGCGTGCTTAAGTCCCTCTGGGCCCATCAACTGGATATACATCCACGGAATAGCCAAAATCCCAGCCGATCCCCACGGTGCCGCCGAGATCGGCCCTGGCCCGGTCGGAGGGCCCGCCACCGGCGCAAGAGGATGATTCGGCATGAATCCCCGCAAATGCTCGGCCACGCCTATCGGCCCCACCCCTGGGCCGCCACCGCCGTGAGGAATACAGAATGTCTTGTGCAAGTTGAGATGCCCGACATCAGCACCGAAATGCCCAGGTCGTGCCAGGCCCACCAAAGCGTTGAGGTTGGCACCGTCAAGATAAACCTGCCCGCCATGCTCATGCACTACATCACAAATGTGGCGTATCGCAGTCTCAAAAACGCCATGTGTAGACGGATATGTGACCATCAAACACGACAAGGCATCGCTGTGGTCGGCGGCTTTGCGTTTCAGATCATCCACATCAACGTTGCCCATGTCGTCGCAGTCCACGACCACTACCCGCATCCCGGCCATAACTGCACTCGCTGCGTTGGTGCCATGCGCAGATGAAGGAATCAGGCAAATGTTGCGGCTCGTGTCGCCGCGGCTGTGATGATATGAACGGATCGCCATCAGCCCGGCGAGTTCGCCTTGGGCACCGCTGTTGGGCTGCAACGACACCGCGGCGTAGCCGGTGATCGCAGCAAGCCAAGTTTCGAGCTGATCAATCAGACGTTGATAGCCAACAGTCTGCTCCAAAGGTGCAAAGGGATGAATGCCAGCCAGTTCGGGCCAGCTCACCGGCTCCATCTCCAGAGCCGAATTGAGCTTCATTGTGCATGAACCGAGCGGGATCATCGAACGATCAAGCGCAATATCACGGTTCACTAAACGTCGCATGTAGCGCACCAGTTCGGTTTCGCTGTGAAACGCCGAAAAGATCGGGTGCATCAACGGGGGAGTGGTGCGCCGATACTGGGCAGGGAGCGGATTAGCGACCAAACGGTCAAGGATCTTGAAATCGGCTTTCAAGCCGAAAGCCGCCCAAACCGCCTCTAAGTCCACTGCTGCTGTGGTCTCATCGACTGTGGCTGCGACCGTGTCTTGGTCAACACGACGCAGGTTGACACCTTCGGCTAATGCTACTGCGATTATCTTGTCGGCTCGGCCCGGCACACGCATACAAACCGTGTCAAAGAAGTTGTCATGCACGATCTCGACACCGTTTTCTCGCAGACCCTCCGCCAAGACCGCAGCAACCCGATTAACTCGCAGCGCGATCTTGGAAAGCCCTTCAGGTCCGTGATGAATGGCATACATTGAGGCCATCACAGCCAGCAGCACCTGCGAAGTGCAGATGTTGGATGTCGCTTTCTCGCGGCGAATGTGCTGCTCGCGTGTCTGCAAAGCGAGCCTGAGCGCTCGGCGGCCTGCGGTGTCTTTGGACACGCCGACCAGCCGTCCAGGCAGCGAACGCTGATACTCCTCGCGCACAGCCATATAAGCAGCGTGAGGCCCTCCGAAGCTCATCGGCACACCGAAACGCTGAGTGGAGCCCACCACAACATCGGCATCCAGCTCGCCTGGCGGGGTCAAAATACAAAGCGCCAGTGGATCAGCAGCCACCGTCACCAAAGTGTCGGCACTGTGGGCACGTTCAATGATCGGTCCCAGATCACAGATCTCTCCGGTCGTGCCTGGATACTGGATCAGCATCCCGAATACTCCATCAAGATCAGCAGTGGCAGGATCACAGACAACAACCTCAAGGTCGATCGGCTCGGCTCGGGTTTGGATCACAGCGATGGTTTGAGGGTGACAGGCTTGATCCACAGCGAAGCGATCGCCGTGACGGCCTCGGCTCACCCGATGCAGCAGGGTCATGGCTTCGGCTGCGGCGGTGGCTTCGTCAAGCAGCGAAGCATTCGCCAGATCCATAGCTGTGAGTTCACAAACCATGGTCTGGAAGTTGAGCAGCGCCTCAAGACGGCCCTGAGAAATCTCTGGCTGATAAGGGGTGTAAGCGGTGTACCAGCCGGGGTTCTCAAACACGTTGCGGCGGATCACTGCGGGAGTGATGGTCTGGTGATAGCCCATACCGATCATCGAGGTGACCAGCCGATTAGAGCCTGCGATCTGGCGCAACTTGTCGTAGTCGGTTTGGTGAGTCGCCCGCGCTGGCAGCTCCAGAGGCATAGTTTCACGAATGTTCTGAGGAATCGTGCGAGCAATCAACTCGTCAATATCACTAACCCCCACAACCTTGAGCATCTCAGCGATCTCGTCGGCGGTTGGACCGATGTGACGACCGTGAAAAGCTGTCCGGTTGCGAAGATCTTCAAAGGTGGCTCTTGATTGCTCGGTGGGTGGCGGAACTACCGAGGAAGCCGCCTGGCCGTTCGAAGCCGCTGGGCCAGTCTCAGATTCTGCGACTTTGTCTGTGATTGCCATGCAGTGAAATCTAGCAACGACCGCGCCTTGACAGATGCGACCTGCACTGTGAATACCCGCCGCTGCGCAGAGCATCCCCGACTTTTTGCTAGTCGCGCCCTATAGTCCCCAACGAAACAAACCAAAAATGCCCCAGCAATGGAGCAGTGCCAAATGCACAAAACCAAGAAAGAGAGAGCAAGCAAAGAATGAGCACAAGCATGAACAAGCGTGATGTTGTGGCTGCCGTGGCAGTTCGAGCCGGAGTCGCTCAAGGTGATGCCGCCAAGGTCATCGACAGCCTGCTGGAGCTTACGTGCGACGAGTTGGCCGCCGGAAACTCCATCAACCTGACCGGCTACATGAAGATTTCGACCGTGGATCGGCCAGCTCGCACTGGACGCAATCCGCAAACCGGAGAAGCTGTCGCCATCGCGGCATCAACCGGCGTGAAGCTCCAAGCAGGTGCCAGGCTCAAGGAGGCAGCCAAAGGCTGAGCAGGCTTCCAGCGTCAGCGCCGCTGTTTATGCGGGCTGTTACGCGTATGCCAACAGCCGATTGAAGTCCATGAGCTTGCCTCGTCCTGAGGATCTGATCGCGCATCGTGACCCGTTTCTTTTTGTGAGCGAGGTCACGGATCTGGTTCCAGGCGAGCGGGCTCGCGGGCTTTGGCATCTGCGTGGAGACGAAGCCTTCTTTGAGGGTCATTTCCCTGGGCTGCCTACCGTGCCAGGGGTGCTGATCTGTGAAGCGATAGGCCAACTCGGCGCTGTAGCGCTGCTTGCAGACGAACGCTACACAGGGCGTTTACCGCTGTTTGGAGGTCTTGATAAGGCTCGTTTCCGTCAGCAGGTGCGCCCCGGCGATACACTAGAACTTGAAGTCACCATGACAAGGCTCTCAAGTCGAGCTGGTCGCGGTTCGGGTCGGGCACTGCTCAACGGTAAGGCCGCCGTTGACTGCGAGCTGATGTTCGTGATCGCCGACGCTTGATCGCCACCGACGCTTGGACGCTTGATCGCCACCAACGCTTATTTGCTATTGCTTGAGCCGACGCTTAGTTGTATTAACCAGCGCTTAATCGCCGGGGGCGAGCACCAAAGTGCCGTTATGTCCGCCGAATCCAAAAGAGTTCGAAATCGAAATCCCCGGCTGCCATTGCGCTGCTTCACCTATCACCACCCGAATCGGCGGCAATTCAGGATCTAGCGCGCTCAGCCCTGCCGTAGGCGGAATCAGTCGTTTTTGGATGGCCAGCACCACCGCCAACGCTTCCAGAGCCCCTGCTGCGCCCAGTGCGTGGCCGGTGACCCCTTTGGTGGAGGTCACTAAAGGTCCTGGTGAAGTGCCGAACACTTTGGAGATCGCTTCAGCTTCAGCTGCGTCGTTGAGTTCGGTGGAAGTTCCATGCGCGTTGACATGTTGCACATCGCCGGGACTGACTCCAGCGTCATCAAGAGCCAGCGTCATGCAATGCACTGCACCGCTGCCGCCTGGCGATGGAGCGGTGATGTGATAAGCGTCTGCTGTGGAAGCCATACCGAGAACTTCAGCCAGAATGGCTGCTCCACGCGCTAGGGCCTTGTTGCGTTCCTCTAAAAGCAGCACAGCAGCACCTTCAGCCATCACAAAACCGTCACGGCGGTCATCAAAAGGACGGCTCACACCGCTAGAGGACAGTGCAGTCATGTTGGTGAAACCTGCCACTGCGGCTGGTGTGAACGGAGCTTCGGTGCCACCTGAGAGCACTACGTCGCAGCGTCCTTCGGCGATCAGCCTTGCCGCATTGCCCACTGCGTGAGTGCCAGCTGCGCAAGCGGTTACCACATTCTCTGAGGGCCCCATCCAGCCATAGCGCATTGAAAGGGTTGCGCCTCCAGCATTGGCCATCATCATCGGCACCAAAAAAGGCGAAACCCGGCGAGGGCCTTTCTCATGCAGCACGCTCATTTCGCGAGCCAGCGTGGTGATGCCGCCCACTCCAGTGCCGATCATCGCCCCGCAGCGGGTTGGATCAGCCTCAAGTTCGCCAGCTTGAGCCAGCGCTTGATCGGCGGCTGCTACTAAGAACTGCGTGTTGGGGTCACAGCGGCGTGCCTCTTTAGGGCTGTCGAAATGCTCGCTTGGATCAAAGTCGGTTACGCGACGTTCGCCTACAGGCGCAGGGCTGCAAAGTCCCTCAAAGTAGTTGTCAACGCCGATGCCAGCAGCTGAAACAACGCCGAGACCAGTGACTACCACCCGGCGACGGTCAGGCTTGTTCATCGGATCTCATCAGCTCTCAACTGACTTCGTGATCGAATCAATCGAATCAAAAGCGCGCAGCGCCCCTACAGCTACAGCTTTGAGGTGACAAGTTCATAAGCCTGAGCAACCGTGGCCACGCCATCAAGCTCTTGTTCTTCGATGTTCAGGTCGAACTCTTCTTCAAGCGCCATCACCAACTCCATAATGTCAAGGCTGTCGGCATTGAGATCATCTGCGAAGTTTGCTTCGGGCACCACATCGGCTTCTTCAACGCTGAGCACTTCCACGGCACAGTTCTTGAAGCGCTCGAAATTTTCGTCACTCACGTCTGTTGTCCTCCATTTCGGCTTTTGTTTCAGCTTCCAGTCAGCTTTGCGATGGGGGGATCGGTTTTGATCCGGTTCGTGTTCTTCGGACTTTCGTATTCTTCGGGCTATTGCTCGGAAGGGTCGCCTCAGCAGTTCAGCCCACTGAGAGGCCACCGTCTACCGCAAGTACGATACCGGTGACATAGCTTGCGTCCTCCGAGACAAGGAACTCCACTGCGGCTGCTACCTCGTCGGCGCGCCCCACACGGCCAAGTGGCACACGATCAACAATGGCACCGAGTTGCTTATCGTTTAGAGCGTTGAGCATGTCGGTATCGACTGTGCCCGGCGCTACCACATTGACCGTCACGTTGCGTGAGGCGAACTCTTTGGCCAAAGATCGCGCCAAGCCGATCATTCCCGCTTTGGAAGCGGCATAGTTGGCTTGGCCTGCCTGACCGCTGATCCCCGACACTGATGAAATCAAAACAATACGTCCCCAACGTTGTCGAACCATGGACCTCACTGCGCTTTTAACGGCACGGAAACTGCCGATGAGGTTGGCGTCTAGCACCTCAGCAAAATCATTCTCAGACATTCGCAGAGTCAAGCCGTCACGGGTGATACCAGCGTTGCAGACCAGAATTTCTGGTGCTCCGAGCTTTTCGGTCGTTTCGGCTAAAGCAGATTTGAGCGACTCTGCGTCGGTCACGTCACAGGCGACGCAGGTCAGGTTGTGGTCTTGGGCATCGACGGGCGGTTCGCTCCGGTAGGTGACCGCCACTTGATGTCCGGCTTGGCTTAACCGGCGAGCGATTGCCAGTCCGATGCCCCGATTGCCGCCGGTTATCAAAGCGACACGCCCAGTAACGGCAGCCACAGGGCCAGCACTGGTGCTGGTTGTGGTGCTGGTGCTGCTCGTCACCAGCGTGTCACCGTCGTTGCCCAAGTCATCCCGGCACCGAAACCGGTCATTACCACCACGGCACCAGGCCGCAACCGCCCTTCGCTGTGGGCTTTAGCCATTGCTAGGGGAATCGTTCCTGAGGAGTTGTTGCCGGTGTACTCGATTACGTTGCAGCTGCGTTCAAAAGCTATGCCAGTTCGCTTGCAGATCGCCTCAATAATGCGGATGTTGGCTTGATGTGGCAGCAGCACATCAACATCGTCGGGTTCAAGGCCAGCACGCTCCAACGTAGTCAGTACCGAATCACTAACAGAGAGAACCGCGGCCTTGAAGACTTCTCGTCCTTCCATGGAGAGCTTGGCACCGTGGTCTGCCATTATCAGCCGTCGGTGTCTGCTGTCGGTGCCGAGATCCCAGCTCAACATGGTTTGCTCGTTGGTGTGTTCTAGAACTACGGCACCTCCGCCGTCGCTGAACAGGATCGCTGTGCCGCGATCTTCCCAGTTAGTCACCGGCGATAGCGAGTCGGCACCGATCAGCAGAGCTCGGCGCGGCCCTCCTGGTGCGTCCATCATCGACTGGGTCACCACCCAGCCGTAGGTGAAGCCAGCACAAGCCGCGTTCAAGTCGAAGGCACCACAGCGCAAACCCAGCTCAGCGTGGATCACTGCTGAAGTTCCTGGCACTCGCTGGTCGGGGGTAGCGGTCGACAAGATCAGCAGATCAATTTCAGACGGGTCGACACCAGCCATTTCTAGTGCAGCGGTGGCTGACTGGATCCCCAGAGTAGAGGTGGGAAGCCCGATACGACGTTCGCGGATACCGGTACGTTCGCGGATCCATTCGTCGCTGGTGTCCATCATTTCGGCCAAGTCGTGGTTGGTGATCACCTTTTCGGGTAACGCCGTGCCGATGCCAATCATCCGTGCGCCCATCTAAAGATCCCTCCTGTGAGGCTTCAATTCTGGCTTCGGGCTGTCAGTGGATTTTGGTGACGGGCTGTGGCTGTTCAGGGTTGACATAGCACTGATCATTTTGTTCTAAGCCAAGCGATTGGTTGACTGGCTGTGACCCGTTCACCGTCTAGAGCCAGCACTCCCATCAATTCTCCCGCGAATGGGCTGCGCACTTCGTGAGTGCCGACCTGTCCGAGCAGTTGCCCCACAGTTATGGTCGCTCCTGGGTCAGCGTTTTCGGCGGCTTCGAAAATTCCGGCTGCGGGGCTCACCACCAGCCGTTCGGTGGCGAAGAGATGCTCGCCGTCAATCGCTGCTGTAGGCACCTGAGGCAATTCTGGTGAAGCGGCTAAAGCTTCAAGCAGACTGTCAAGGTCGTCGGGCACGGCAACCGAAAGCGGCTTGGCACCTTTGATAGCACGTTTCACCAGTCGGCCCAGCACCTCGCCGGGACCTAGTTCCACGAAGGTTGTGAATCCTGCGTCGGCGAGAGTGGTCATTGTTTGACGCCATCTCACCGGGCTAGTGAGCTGTGCTTTCAGCAGATCAGGCCAGTCGCTGCCGCGGCTGTGGGGAGTGGCGTCAACGTTGGCGACCACCGTGCCTTGAGGGTCTCGGAACTCAGTTCGGTCGATGGCCTTGGTGAGACGATCCCGTGCTGATGCCATGAAGGGAGTGTGGAAAGCGCCGCCTACTTGCAGCGGCATTACTCGTTTGGCACCCAACTCACGAGCTATTGCCGCAGCGGTGTCAATCGCTTCTGGTGTGCCAGCAATCACTGCTTGGCCGGGTGCGTTGTGGTTAGCTAACCACACTTCGCCGGGGGCTCGGCTGCAGGCGATCTGCACGTCGTCGTCGTCAAGCCCTAAAACTGCTGCCATGGTGCCTTCTTGCTCTTCGGCAGCGGCTTGCATGGCGTCGCCGCGTTCAGCTACGAGCGCTACAGCATCGCTGAAGTCAAGCACACCCGAGGCGGTCAACGCCGAGTATTCCCCCAGGCTGTGGCCAGCGTGACCGGCGGCTTCTGTACCGAGCCGGGTCACCGCGTCAAGTGTCACCATTGACATCACGAATGTCGTGAGCTGACTGTTGCGGGTTTCGGTGAGTTCGTCGATTCCAGTGTGCAGCAGCAGTCGCGAGACATCGCGGGCTGTCACCTCAGATGCTTCTTCTACTAGTTCCCATGAAGGATGATCCACCCAAGCCGCTCCCATTTCAGGCTGCTGCGAGCCTTGGCCCGGATACATGAAGACGATCACCTTTGAATGCTCCTCATCGCGACGCTAGTGGTGCCAGCTAATGCAGCTGATGCGTTGGCCAACAGAGTTGAGTTAGCAAGAGTGCTGCATGTTTCAGACTCTGCTTGGCCTAGTCGGGTTTCTTGATATCTCTGAAAAGTTGTAGTCGTGGCCAGCAGGTCGGCTCCAAACCTTGGTTGGCTTGGCCGGATTTTGTGATGGCCGAATAGCGCGTGTGGCTGTTGTGCATGCAAGACCCAACAGGTTAGACCTCAACTGTTGCGGGTGCATAATGGTGTGCCTCTAAGTTCCTCTAAGCTATGGACTAGCCCGGATGGCGGAATTGGCAGACGCAGCGGACTCAAAATCCGCCGCCCGTGAGGGTGTGAGGGTTCGAATCCCTCTCCGGGCACATCACCCTTGACCTGTCGAAGTCGCTTTCTTGCGACGGTGCAGAGCGAATGGCAAGAAATCGCTTCTTTGCACGATGCGTATGGCTGTCTGGGGTTGGCTGTGGCTGTGTGACTCTAGGCTAGAAGACGTGTCTCGTGAACGGATTGAGCGTCGCTTGCAGGGCTTGGCGCGACAGTTGAATGCCTTGCGAGGTGATTTGCGCGTCTGCGACGAGCAGTTACTGCAACTAACTGATGAAGCCGATGAGTGCCGCCTGCGAGCGTTGGTGTCTGAGACGCCTCTGGCTGAGCACGAATATCGGGAAGCGCAACGCCACGCTGACCGCTTGCAGCAACACCGTGACGAACTAGCGACTCAGATCACAAGGCTCGAAGCCGACCAAGATGCTCTGCTCGACCGCTTCAGCGCATCACGATGAGCTTCACATGACTATCCCCGAAACCGGCCAACCCGAAACCTGCCAACCCGCAACCGTCAAGCCCGCAAACGGTCAGTCTTCTACCGTTCAAGCGGTTGACACAGAGTCTGGCACCGCAAAGCCGGGCAAAGTTCGCGTGTTGGTGGCTGAGGATGAGGCCATCATTCGGCTTGATCTTGTTGAAACACTGCGAGAGGACGGCTTTGAGGTTGTAGCCGACACCGCTCGAGGCGACGAAGCGGTCAGCCTCGCTGCACAGCACCGTCCCGATGTTGCCATCCTTGACATCAAGATGCCCGGCCTTGATGGGATCGAAGCCACACGGCAGATCTCTGCACAGCAAGCCAGCGCCGTGGTGATCCTCACTGCTTTCAGCCAGCGTGACCTGATCGAGCAGGCCAGCGAAGCTGGTGCCATGGCATATCTAATTAAGCCCTACCGGCGTGATGCCTTAGCGCCAGCTGTGGAGTTGGCGCTGGCCCGCCACCGCGAGACTAAAGAACTCCAAGGGCAGGTCGGCGACCTCAAAGAGCGTCTTGAAGTGCGCAAGATCATCGACCGCGCCAAGGGACGCTTGATAGATGAATACGGGCTCAGCGAGCGGGACGCATACTCATTCATCCAGCGCTCAGCAATGTCGCAGCGCAAAACTATGCGTTCAGTCGCTGAAGACCTCATCGAGGAGCGTCTCTCGCCCTGAAAGATTGAGCAGTTTTTGGCAACGGGGTTCGGGGTGTGGCTGCTGGGCGTGTCTCGGCGTGTCTCGCCCAAAAGATTGAGCAGTGCCTTGACTCATTGACGCCGTAGATTTCTGGCGTGGCTCGCGTGATGCTGATCGACGGCAACTCGTTGGTCTATCGCGCCTTCTTTGCGTTGCCGACAGATATGGCGACGGCCTCTGGGCAGATCACCAACGCTGTTTTCGGTTTCACGTCGATGCTCATCAACCTTTGGCGCGACCATGATCCTGATCAGATCATCGTCGCTTTCGACCGTCCCGAACCAACCTTCAGGCACGCCAAAATCCCTGACTACAAAGCCACACGCGACTCGGCACCCGACATTCTGCGTCAGCAGATGGGCTTAGTGCGAGAACTGCTTGATGTTCTTGCCATACCCACAGTTGATGTTGCCGGATACGAAGCGGACGACATCATCGCCACGCTGGCCACAACGGGACGAGATCGTGGTGATGATGTGATCATCGTCACCGGCGACCGTGACGTATACCAACTTGTAGAAGATCCCCACCTCAAGGTTCTCTACAACAGACGCGGAGTATCGGATTACAAGCTCTACGACGAGGCGGGCATACGCGAACGCACCGGCGTGCATCCGCGGCACTATGTGCAGTATGCGGCGCTGCGCGGCGACCCCAGCGACAATCTGCCCGGCGTGGCAGGCGTAGGCGAAAAAACCGCAGCAAAGCTCATCAACGACAAAGGCGGGCTTGATGCCATATTCGCGTCACTTGATGATCTCACCCCCAAGCTGAGAGAGAGTCTCGCTGCCGCCGAAGCGCAGGTACGCAGCAACGCTGAGGTGATGGAACTGATACGTGACGCGCCGCTAGAAGCCAGCCTTGAAAACTTGACTCTGGGCGCTGTTGATGCAGTGGCGGTGCGCAAACTCTTCGATTTCCTTGAGTTCCATACACTGCATAAACGTCTGGTCGAACTGCTAGGCGACAACTGCGGTGACGACGGATGCAGCGACTCAGAAGCATCGCAGCGAACGCTGACACCTGACGTGTTGCTGTTGAACAATCCCCAGCAGGCACTGCAAGCGTTGCAAGACGCAGCGAGTGAGGCATCGGCCCACAAGCGGCTGGTGCTGGCCGCACCCTCGGGTGGTCTAGAAGTTGGACTTGCCTGGATAGTCGATGCCGATAAAGCCCATGTTGCGTTCCTGCCGGGCGAACTGCTGAGCGACGCTGAGGTGTGTGCCGCGTTAGCGGCCCTTGTTGGTATCCAAAACCCTCAGAGCAACACGTCCAGACTTATCGCTGTGCATGACGGCAAAGCTCTGATGCGGCCTCTGCTGGACCGTGGCGTGGAAATGCGAGACCCGCTGATCGACACAATGCTCGCCGCTTACCTGCTTGATCCGGCGAATGCCCGCTACGAGCTGAGCGATGTGGCTGAGCGTTACGCCGACATCGAACCTTCGGTTTTGGCTGTTTCTGAAGGCCGTCTGAATTTTGACGGCGACAGCACCAACCCGGCGCAAGAGGCTGGCTGGGCGGCGTTGGCTGTGGAACGTCTCGTCGAACCTTTGAGCGAAGCGCTAACAGCGCAAGGCCTCAACCACCTCAACGACGATGTGGAAGTGCCGCTTGTGCGGGTTCTCGCCCGAATGGAACACGCCGGAATCGCAGTAGACCGCGCAGTGCTGCAACAGATACGCGACGAACTCGCCACCGAGGCAGACAAGCTCAAACAGCAGGTGCTGCAAGACGCTGGGCGTGACATCAACGTCAACTCACCCAAACAACTAGCCGAAGTGCTGTTCACTGATCTGAAGCTCACCCCCACCAAGCGCACCAAGACCGGCTTCTCAACGGACGCCCGTTCGTTAGAGAAACTGCGTGGCGAGCATCCCATCGTTGATCATCTGCTTAACTACCGTGAAGTTGAGAAACTGCGATCCACCTACGGTGTAGGACTGCTGGCAGAAGTGGATCCCGACGACCGCATCCGAGCTACTTTCAACCAAACTGTGGCCCGTACCGGCCGACTCAGCTCTGACGCACCCAACCTGCACAACATCCCGGTGCGCTCAGAACGAGGCCGCGTGTTTCGCACCGCTTTCGTGGCACCCGCCGGTCACAAACTGCTAGTAGCCGACTATGACCAGATTGAGTTGCGCTGCATCGCGCATCTGGCTGAAGATCCAGGACTCATCGCCGCTTTCGAGGCGGGCGAAGACATCCACACAGCCACAGCGGCACGCGTTTTCGGCATTGACGCTTCACAAGTGCGCCTAGAGGAGCGCTCAACCGCCAAGATGGTTTCCTACGGTCTGGCCTACGGGATGGAGGCCTATGGTCTGGCGCAACGGCTCAATATCGAAACTGCTAAAGCCTCCAAAATCCTGGATTCCTATTTCGAAGCGTTCCCAGCTGTGCGTCACTACATGGACGCAACCGTCACCGAAGCTCGTCAACGTGGTTACACCGAGACTTTGTTTGGGAGGCGTCGGCAGATCCCCGAACTAGCGAGCAACAATCAGCGTGTGCGTCAAGCGGGGGAGCGCCAAGCCATGAACGCTGGGATCCAAGGTCTGGCTGCTGACATCTTCAAGGTTTCGCTACTGCGACTCGAAAGGGCGTTGAGAAATCGGGGGCTGGGATCGCGCATTGTTCTGCAAGTTCATGATGAGATCATCTTGGAATCCCCCGACAGCGAGATTGATGAGGCTTCGGCTTTGGCTAGCGACGTGATGCGCAACGCTTTTGAGTTGCGAGTACCGCTGGAGGTGGCTCTACATGCTGCCGACACTTGGGCTGGCGCTAAAAGCTGATCGATGTCTTCTGTTGTCTTAGAGGGTGCGCGGCTTTGGGGCGGTAGCCTCTGTGAGTCCTATCAGCAGATTGGATTACTGATCGACTGACCGGAAGCACTCCCGGCACACCATCCAATCAAACCAGAAAGACCCGGAAAATCAACGTGACCGACACAGCCGCCGCCGTTCTTGACCTGCCTGCATCTCTTGAGATGGGCAGCTTCGCATCCGACGGCACTTATATCCCTCGCCAAGTGATCGAAGACGATCTCGGCGATATCAACATTGACGACGCTTACGACTCAACCATGGTGGTGGTCGAAGACGGTCAGATCGTGGAGGGCACGGTCGTTCGTATCGACAAAGAAGAAGTGCTGCTTGATATCGGCTACAAGTCCGAAGGGGTAATTCCGTCTCGTGAACTGAGCATCCGTCACGATGTCGACCCTGGCGAAGTGGTGGCGATGGGTGAGCGAATTGAGGCGCTGGTAATCACCCGCGAAGACAAGGAAGGTCGCCTGATCCTGTCTAAGAAGCGCGCCCAGTATGAGCGGGCCTGGGGACGGATCGAAGAACAACGCGACAGCGGTGAAGCAGTAAGTGGTCTAGTGATCGAAGTGGTTAAAGGCGGGCTGATCGTTGACATCGGTCTGCGAGGCTTCCTGCCTGCGTCGCTAGTGGAACTGCGCCGCGTTCGTGATCTTCAGCCCTATGTGGGCCGTGAACTTGATGCCAAGATCATCGAACTCGACAAGAACCGCAACAATGTGGTGCTGAGTCGTCGTGCTTGGCTAGAGGAGACACAGCGTGAGCAGCGCGAGGAGTTCCTAGACAATCTGCGGCCGGGCGAGGTGCGTAGCGGTGTGGTGTCTTCGGTGGTGAATTTCGGGGCATTCGTGGATCTGGGAGGCATGGATGGCTTGATACACGTCTCGGAGCTTTCATGGAAGCATGTTGATCATCCCAGCGCAGTGGTCACAGCAGGCGACCGCATTGATGTTCAAGTGCTGGAAGTGGATCTTGTGCGTGAGCGCATCAGTCTGTCGCTCAAAGCCACTCAGCAAGACCCGTGGCAGGAGTTCGCTGCGAGCCACCGAGTGGGTGAGCTGGTTTATGGCCGTATCACCAAACTGGTTCCGTTTGGGTCGTTCGTTCAAGTCGGTGACGGCATTGAGGGGCTAGTTCATATTTCGGAGATGTCAGCACATCATGTGGAGACACCCGAGCAGGTGGTCACCCCTGGTGAGGAGTTGTGGGTGAAGATCATTGACCTTGACCTGCAACGACGACGCATTAGCCTGTCGATCAAGCAGGCCGCCGAGGGTGGTGTGGTAGCCGCGGAATATCAGGAGCATTTCGGTGATCACGCCTACGACGAGGCGGGCAACTACATCGGTGCCGGAGATTCCGAAGGTCAGCAGGCATGGGAGGACTACTACTCTGTCGAAGCTGACGCTGGTAAGGCTGAAGTTGCTGCTGATGCTGGTGAGGCTGAAGTCGTTGCTGAGGCTGAAGTTGCTGCTGGCGCTGGCGAGACTGAGACTGGATCTGTTGAAGTAGAGCAAGAGGTTGTTGCTGAAGAAACAGAGGTTGTTGCTGAAGAAACAGAGATTGTTGCTGAAGAAGCAGCAGAAGCAGATACAGCAGGTGTCGAAGAAGCTGCCGCTGTTCAGGCGGAAGAGCCAAGCGAAGTGAGTTCTGCCTGAGATAGCCCTCACGGGGGGTATAGGTTCCGGTAAGTCAACCGTGGCGTCTGGGCTCACACAGCGCGGCGCTGTGTTGATAGATGCCGATGAGATAGTGCGAGACTTGCAGCAACCCGGCAAGCCTGTCTTCGTAGCTATGGTGCAGCGCTGGGGTTCGGCGATAGTCGCCGACGACGGAACCCTGAACCGGGCTGCGGTCGCCGAGGTGGTATTCGGCGACTCGGCTGAGCTGGATGCTCTTAACGCCATCGTGCATCCAGCTGTGGGTAAACAGATGGCGCAGCAGCGTGCCGCAGCGATTGAAGAGTCGCCCGGCGCGCTGGTGGTGCTTGACATTCCGCTTCTGGTGCGTCCCGACGGTGAAATCATCGCCGAGCGCTACCGCAACACCTCAGGTGTCCTAGTTGTGGATGCAGAGCCTGAGGTGGCGGTGCAGCGTCTTGTGGCTCAGCGTGGCTTGACGCACCAAGATGCCTGGTTGCGTGTCAGCAGCCAGGCTGATCGTGATACTCGCTTGGCTGTTGCCGATTTCGTGATCGACAACAGCGGCAGCCTCGCACAACTGGCGCCTCAGATTGATTCTTGCTACCGTTGGGCTGTTTCTTTGGCTTGAGTCCAGTCAAGCCGAATAGCGCGACTGTTAGCGGTGCAGCGCTCGACGGATTGCTTAGCCGGTGATTATCGACCGGTAATAACCGGTGGTGTCTGGTCGTCGCTGGATGCATCCCACACGATCAGCGCGGCGACCACGCCCAACAACAGAGCACCAACCACCAAAGCGGCACGCGCCCAGCGCAGATTGCGGTTTTGGCTGTCATCCATCAACTTATAGCACTGTGTGATTGGGCTGCGTTATTGGACAGCAACGTTATTGGACTGTGACGTTATTGGACCGTGACGACGGTCACCTGTTGGCGCCCGGCAGGCGAGTCGAACTCAACAGTGTCACCTTCTGATGCGCCCAGCAGGGCTTCACCCATCGGTGAGCCTGGTGACACCACAGTCACATCGTCGCTGCGTTCTTCGATCACTCCCACCAAAAAGCGCTCGGGTTCGTCGTCGTCGGTGTCATCTTCGTAAGCAAGCGACACGACCGACCCCAGCATCACCTCCGAGCTGTCATTACCACCTGAAGGGTCAATGATCTCGGCGTTCAACAGGATCTGGTTGAGGTGATTGATGCGGCCTTCCATCTTGGCTTTTTCCTCTTTGGCGGCGTGATAGTCGCCGTTTTCTGACAAGTCTCCCAACTTGCGTGCAGCTTCGATCTTGTCGGCGATATCAATGCGGCCACGGGTCGAAAGGTCATGCAGTTCAGTGCTCAAGCGATCATGAGCGGCCTGTGACAGTGAATGAGCTTCTGGCACCACAACAATTTACCGTCATTGGGTTAAACTATTGAATGCCGCATCGGGTGGGAGTCATCGGAGGCGACGGCATCGGCCCAGAAGTGGTAGCCGAGGGCCTGAAAGTGATCGCTGCAACCGGCGTGAATCTTGATGTCGTCCATTACGACTTAGGCGGTGCCCGTTACCTGCGTGACGGCACCGTGCTAGACGATGCCACTGTTGAGCAATGGCGACAGCTTGACGCTCTCTATATGGGCGCTGTCGGCACACCCGAGGTGGCACCGGGCGTAATCGAGCGCGGCTTGCTGCTGAAGATGCGCTTTGATCTTGACCTGTACATCAACTTCAGACCGTTCACGGCACCCGGTCACGACTTCGTGGTGATCCGCGAGAACACCGAAGGCAGCTACGCCGGAGAAGGCGGCACTCTGCGTCGCGGAACATCACATGAGATCGCAACTCAAGGATCGGTGAACACCCGTTATGGCGTTGAGCGAGCAGTCCGCTATGCCTTCGAGTTGGCTTCTAGCCGACGCAAGCATTTGACGTTGGTTCACAAAACCAACGTGTTGACCTTCGCTGGTGATCTCTGGGAGCGCACTTTCAACGAAGTGGCCGAGGACTACAGCGATGTCGCCACCGCTTACAACCATGTTGACGCGGCGTGTATCTATTTTGTGGAAGACCCGGCTCGTTATGACGTGGTCGTCACCGACAACCTTTTCGGTGACATCCTCACCGATTTAGGT
Source organism: Candidatus Aldehydirespirator catecholifindens (assembly GCA_028283245.1). Lineage (GTDB taxonomy): Bacteria > Actinomycetota > Acidimicrobiia > Acidimicrobiales > Aldehydirespiratoraceae > Aldehydirespirator > Aldehydirespirator catecholifindens. The sequence continues at coordinate 25,603 of JAPYNU010000033.1, forward strand.
GGTGCTGTGTCAGGCGGTATCGGATTAGCACCCACAGCTAACCTGCATCCTGGACGCGTGTCAATGTTTGAACCGGTTCATGGTTCAGCTCCAGACATTGTCGGCACCGGTTTAGCCAATCCTGTTGCAGCGGTGCTGTCGGGGGCGATGATGCTAGATCATTTGGGTGAATCCGACGCTGCCGAACGCATCCGCAGAGCTTGCGAGCAGCCCGAGACCCTCACCGGCACCACAAGCGAAATAGGCGATGCCATAGCCGCACGGCTCAGATAGCGAAACCGATCAGCAATAGACTTTTTGACCGCACTCACGGATTGACCGCACTCACGGAAAGCAGAAATAAAGACCATGCCCATCACTCCTAGCAAGCACATTTGGATGAACGGCGAGCTGGTCGCATGGGACGATGCCAAGGTCCATGTGCTTTCGCATTCGCTGCATTACGGGATGGGGGTGTTCGAAGGCATCCGCACCTACGCCACCGAGGACGGTCCCGCCGTGTTCCGGCTGACTGATCACATCAAACGACTCCACAACTCAGCAAAGATTTTGAATATGCCGATGCCGTATTCGGTGGCTGAGATCGTAGAAGCCTGCAAGCTGGTGGTGCGTGACAGTGGGCTGCCGGAATGCTATGTGCGTCCTATTGCCTATTTCGGCTACGGCGAGATCGGCTTATCTGTTGCTGATTGCATCACCGAAATGGCGATTGCGGTGTGGCCATGGGGGGCGTATCTGGGTGATGAAGCCCTGACCAAGGGTGTCAGCTTGAAAATTTCGTCATGGGCTCGCCATGATCACAACATCTTGCCGCCAGCTTCCAAAACCACGGGCAACTACGCCAACTCCACATTGGCCAAGATGGAAGCAATCAACGCTGGCTATGACGAGGCAATCATGTTGAACCGCGCCGGGCTGGTGTCTGAATGCACTGGAGAGAACCTTTTCGTCGCTACTGAAGACCGGCTGATCACACCGCCGCTGTCTTCGGGTGCGTTGCCGGGCATAACACAAGACTCGGTGATAAGCATCGCCCGTGACATCGGCATAGACGTGACTGTCGGCGAACTGGCTCGCAGCGATCTCTACATCGCTGAGGAGGTTTTCGTTTGCGGCACGGCGGCTGAAGTGAGCGCAGTCAACTCGGTGGATGACCGGTCGCTGACATGCCCCGGCGCGCATACTCTGGCGATCGCTGAGGCATACGCCGATGTGGTGCGGGGCCGCAACGACCGCTACAAGACCTGGAACGAGCATGTCAATGAGTAGCCACCCACAGCCCAGGCGCAACGTAGAGATCTACGACACCACGCTACGTGACGGCACCCAGCTAGAAGGCATCTCGCTGACAGTTGACGACAAACTGCGCATCGCCGAGAAGCTTGATTACCTGGGAGTGGCTTTCATTGAGGGAGGCTGGCCTGGTGCCAACCCCAAAGACGACGAATTCTTTAGTCGTGCCAGCCGAGAGCTTGATCTGAAGGTCAGCGATCTGGTTGCTTTTGGGTCAACCCGTCGGGCTCGCGGCAAAGTTGATTCTGATCAAGTGCTGGCGAATCTGGTCAGCGCTGGCACCTCAACAGTTTGTCTAGTAGGCAAATGTTGGGATTATCACGTCACCGAAGCTTTGCAGACCACCCTGGATGAGGGTGTGGCTATGGTGGCCGACTCAGTGGAGTTCTTGGTAGCGCAAGGATGTCGTGTGATGTTCGATGCTGAGCATTTCTTTGACGGCTACCGCAGCAATCCCGAGTTCAGCATGAGAGTGTTAGAGGCAGCGGTAATAGCGGGCGTGTCAACAGTGGTGCTTTGTGACACCAACGGCGGGGCCATGCCCGAAGACATTGCTGAGGCTGTAGCTGCGGTTGCTTCTCACCTTGATTGCGATGTGGGTGTTCATATGCACAATGACACCGGCTGCGGGGTTGCTAATGCTTTGGCGGCGGTGAGAGCCGGTGCCGCGCAAGTGCAGGGAACTATCAACGGCTACGGTGAGCGGGTCGGCAATTGTGATCTAGTGCCGATCATCGCCAACCTCGAATTGAAGATGGATATTCAGGCGCTGCCCGAGGGTCACTTGCCACGGCTCACGTCGGTGTCTCATCACGTAGCCGAGTTAGTGAACTTTCCGCTTAATCCGCAGCAGCCATATGTGGGTGCCAGCGCGTTCGCTCACAAGGCAGGGCTGCATACCAGCGCCTTAAGCCGCCGCCCCGACGCTTACGAGCATGTTGCACCAGAGCGGGTAGGCAACAGCACCAGAGTGCTGGTTTCAGAGATGGCTGGTCGGTCGACTTTGGAGTTGCGCGCTGCTGAGCTTGGCTTGGATCTTGACGGTGCCGTGCTCGGCGAGGTGATTGACACTCTCAAACGTCTTGAGCATGCTGGCTATCACTTTGAGGCGGCTGACGCTTCGCTAGAGCTGCTGATGCGCGGCGCGTCGGGCTGGGAGCAGCCCTTCTTCGGCCTTGAATCTTTCCGTGTGTCGCTGGATCATCGCTCCGGCACTGGAGCTCGTGCCTGGAACGATGTTTCGGTTGATGTAGACACTGAGGCCACCGTGAAACTTTGGGTGCAAGGCAGCCGAGTAGTGGCTGTAGGAGAAGGTAACGGGCCTGTCAACGCTTTGGACACTGCATTGCGCGCCGCTCTGCAAGATGTCTATCCAGCGCTTTCTAATATTTCGCTGGCGGACTACAAGGTTCGAGTGCTTGACACTCAGAAAGGCACGGGTGCTATCACAAGAGTGCTGATCGACTCAACCGATCGTCACAGGATGTGGACCACCATCGGCGTATCTGAAAACATTATTGAAGCATCCTGGCAGGCATTGGCCGATTCGGTGGTCTACGGCCTACTCCACTGCAACGACACCTAAACTTTCCCGCCACGCTCAGCGCTGTGCAATAATTTTGAGGCGCTCAACTGGCTGCTGTCACAAGGATGCGCCCGACCTCCGATTCCTTCACATCGAACCAGAAGGCGATGGCTGATCGTGCCTCGCTCTCCACATTGTCAAAGCTGCGGGTCTGAGCGAACACAGTATCCAGTTCGTCGACGGTGATGCCCCACCAGCCACCTCCTGGAGTCGCTCGAACGTGGTAGGTGTCACCACCGATGGCATCAGTGTCGCGAATGTCAGCCGCTGTGTTAGTCATGGCTGCTCTTTCGTCTCCGGCTTCGTTCGCAGCATAGCTACGGAGTCAATGCTTGCTCACTAGGCCTGTAGCCTTTGCGTTGTGGCTGCTCCGTCTTATGTTCCGTCAGCGTCTGCTGCTCCGACGCTGTATCGGTCACCGCCGCGGCGACCGGATTCGTGGCGAGCTCAACGCCCAGGCGAAGTGGTCGGCGCTGCCCTTGATGAGGGAAGCGGTTTCGGCAACCAAGGCCCAGACCAGGGCTACGTGCTGAAGCTGGCGCAGCGCCTCAAAGGCCAGTTAGTGCTAGATGCCAGCGAGCGTGAAGATGATGCTTTGGTTGGATGTGCGGCGGTGGCGTTGCGTCGAGCGTCGACGTTCGGCCGAGCACCGGTGATGCACGACCTGAGATTTGCGCTGGAACTGTTCGGCTTTCTGAGTGAAGCCGAACCTGAATTGGTGGCCTGGCGTCGGCAGCGCTTCGCTGGCGCAGCCGGGCATCACGGCTATCACTTGAAGCGGAGGCTGGCAGATTTGGTATCAGCTGACACGCTGCGCCGCACGCCAGAAGTAGCAGCAGCCGCCCGCGCCAAAGACTGGCGCGCAACTCTAGGCCTCTAGCTCGACTCGTTCGCTAGCGTCCGCGTGCTAACCTTAAACTCAAAAAAGCAGGGAGAAAATTGATGCACCAAGTGAGGGTTCATATGAACTCTGGTGAGGGCACCTTGTGGTGGGCAGAAGACGACCGTGGATTCACAGGAGGCGCTGACACGCTCGCCGAGTTGATTGCGTCCATTTACGAGTGGGCCGATTCTGAAGGCACGCGTGACGATTTGAAATTCGTGCTTGTCGGCGACCCAGTGTCACCGCACCTGGATGTAGAGTCCTCACCGTCGGTGCGGCCAACGAGTGCAGGCACGCGCGCTGTGAACGTCGGGTCTGTCTTAGTGTCCGCTTAGGGCGCTCCCGTGCAGATACGTTCAGCGACTCTTTGTGACTTTGCCCAGGTACGGGATGGACTGCTGTCTGTTGTCTCTGCGAGCATCACCAGAGTATGGCGCGATCAGTACCCGAGTCAGATGGGCATCATGCTTGCAGTCATTCTTGAAGTCGCTCAAAGTGAGGCTCATGAACCTCAAGAGGTGAGGGTCAGGATTGAGGATGCTGACGGAGCAAGACTTGCCGAAGCTTCTTCGGGGTTCCAGATTCACCCGCCACTGCCTTCTCTGGATCCTGGAGAGCTAATGTCAATGCCAGCGGCATACGATTTTCGTTCTGTAGCTCTACCAGCTGCTGGCCGGTATCAAGTCGTGGTTGACCCTATGACTGACGGCGCAGAGCCAACTGCGCTAGCTTTTCGGGCCGGGTTTCTGAGCGAACTAACCCCCGACTGACGCACTTCAAATTCACACTGTTCAGGTTTTGACTACGAGGGTTTTGCCAGCCATGTCGTGCCAGCCTTGCTTGCGCTTGTTCCACAGCAGCGAGGCATACACAAGAAGACCTGGCAATCCAGCCAGCCACCAACCCAGAACTAACCCCATCGTTGGAATTGCCCAGCGTATGGCTGCTGGTGCCCAGCCGGGAAGATAGCCGTTGCTGGCTCTAACGACCTTGATGCGCAAGAGCATCTTGCCAGGTGTCTGCCCTCGAAGCGCCACGAATACGATCTCATAGGCGGCAACGACCACTAGGCCGACAAACTCATTCACTGCTCCCAAGAAGATCGAAAAGACAATGAAGAGGATCACCCCGTCCACAAGCCTGGCGATCAGACGGCGCCAAGGCTCCGCAAGTTCCATAGTTTCACCAGTGTCAAAAGTCATCGAACCGCTAGACGATGACTCAAACCCAACGTTCGCAGCTGGAGGCGGCGGTGGCGGCGGCATGCTTGAGAAGTCTGATTCGTCTGGTGGCGGCGGGGGCAGGTTCGACATGGGATCGCTCCTAAAGCTTGGCTAGAACTGCGGATCGGCCAGCGTTCAGCGGTCTTCCTTGATGACGACTGTGCCGACTATGCGGTCGCTCAAAGTCTGATTGAGGTCGCTGGTCAAGATCATCACCACGGTTGTCACGAAGAATCCCAGCGCAAGCAAAAGTCCCAGGCCGACCGCAGCAGCCTCAAGGATTTCGGCGGCTACGCCTAACCCGATCCCGATGCCAGCTTGCCGCAACGCCATCCAGCCCCAAGAAGCTTGCTCTCGTGCTTCTAGCCGAAACACCCGCATTTTGAGTATTTGTTTGGCGGGAGTGCGTCCGTCTTTCCATACGATCAGCGACCACACCATCCAGCCGATCCCGAGTGTGACAAACATCAGCGCTATTTCCAGCACCAAACCCGCGATCCGTTCACCGCGAGAAGCAAGCATCGCCTTGATGTCGTCCTGCGGACCGGAGGAAACCTGCGATGTCATTGGAGGAGGAGGCATGCTCGAAAAGTCTGATTCGTCGGGTGGGGGAGGGGGCAGGTTTGACATGGGATCGCTCCTAAAGCTTGGCTAGAACTACTGATTTTGTTGACGTGCAGCAAGAACTGATTCGTTGTATTGGGTTACCCATCCCTTAACTAAGAAGAGATTGACGAACCACCAGATCAGATGTGCAATCCCGAACACCAGCCAACCGATAGCCAGCAAGGTCACCCAGAACGTAACACCAAGGGCAACCTTACGA
>JAPYNU010000034.1 GCA_028283245.1 Candidatus Aldehydirespirator catecholifindens
GTGCAGCACGATGTGGACTGCGGTCACCGGGATCGATGACCGCGTTGACGAGCACATGTTCAGGCGAGAACACAGCTAGCCACGGCAGCAGATTATGTAATAACAGTTATTATATAATCTTCTGGTGAGTTCTAGGATCTCTACCGACCAGAGATCTTAGCCAGATCATCGCTAGATGACTTGATGAACTCCTCGCAACTATGCGCAGCCCTGCGTAACGGGGAGTCTCAGCGACTACTAATATAATAATTGTTATTATATTCTTGATTGGCGTGACGCGGAGCGCACTGTCGAGTTCAGGTGCCAGGTGAAAGGCATCAATCGCTGGAGCAGCGCCTGCAATGAGATAATAACAATTATGATAGTTGTGATTTAAGCTCTGATCAGTCTGATAATAACTGTTACTACTATAAATAGTAACAGTTATTATATTAGGCTGGGTTTGGGTTGGCTGTCTTGGGTTGGTCTGGGGTGTGGCGAGGTGAGCGGTGTGGGGACACTGCTCCCATCACCCAAGGTGGTGATGTGCAACAAGGAGAGGTACAGCCGAAGAAAGTCAATGCACTGGAGTTTCAATAATGTGATAATAATAATTAGTATGCACTATCTAGCCAGCGTCGGTGCAGAGAACGAACTCGGCTCGCTTAAGGGCTCGCGCATTGTCGTATCGCCGCTCGAATGCGGTTGCCACCGGTCATTGTCTGGGCATAGAGAGGTTCTTGAGGTCGTCGCGCAGTGAACTGCTTGAGCGTTCCAGCCAATGGACACTCAAATAATAACAATTATGATTGAAGTGGACTAGCCGTCGCACGCCATCGGAAGCCAGTAAGTAATAATTGTTATTATCACACATATCTGAGCGTCAACTTGGTTGCCGGGTTAGCGCCAACTCAGGTTGGAGGCGTTATCGGGGTGTGGGGGCTCAAGACTTGCCTTGTGGCTTATAGGCGTGTGTGGCTTTACAGTCAATCGGTAATGCGCTTTGTTGATGCCGCCGAGGTACGAGCAGCAACGCCGTGGCCTGCGTTGCTGGATGCCATCACTGAGATGCTGGGCGAACCAGACCTGAACGCTCCGCCGCGGCATGTTCATCCCCTGAACACCTCGGACGGCTCTTCGGCGACGCTGCTGTTGATGCCCGCCTGGATCAAAGACGGGCTCATCGGGGTCAAAACCGTCAGCTATTTCCCCTCAAACGCTGGGACACCAACTCCTACCATCAATGCTGCGTATCTGCTCATTGACGGCAGCAACGGCAAAATGCAAGCATTGCTGGACGGTGACGAACTCACTGACCGTCGCACCGCAGCCGTTTCAGCGTTGGCAGCCAACTATCTGGCACGACCCGATGCAGAGCGGCTGCTGATAGTGGGCACCGGCAGGCTGGCACCCAACATGGCCCGTGCTCACGCCTCGGTTCGCCCGCTCAAACACATCGAGATCTGGGGTCGCCGACCGACAGCAGCGCAAGCAGTCGTCGAGCAACTCTGTTCCGAGGGCTTCTCCGCCGAGTCGGCCAACGATCTCGACACCGCTATCGCAAGCGCCCACATCGTCTCGTGTGTCACTGGTGCCACCAGCCCGCTGGTGCGAGGAGAGCTGCTGGCGGAAGGCGCGCATCTTGACTTGGTCGGCAGTTTCAGTGCCGACATGCGCGAAAGCGATGACGCAGCCGTGTTGCGAGCCTCAATCTTTGTGGACACTTGGCCTGGAGCATCGCTGTCAGGCGATCTAGCCCAGCCGCTGATCGACGGGATCATCACCCCAGATTCACTCAGTGCAGATTTGCAGGCGTTGACCAGTGGCGCTCACCCCGGCCGCCGTTCAGAAAGCGAAATCACCTTGTTCAAGTCAGCGGGTTTCGCAGCCGCTGATCTAGCAGCAGCCCGCCTAGTGCTGGGCTAACGGCGAGGGGAACGATCAGCACGCCCCTGCCGCCAGCGGTGCTAGAGGTGCAGCCCGCCTAGTGCTGGGCTAACGGTGAGGGGAAACCGTTTGTGAGTCCGGTAGCGATGGCTGTTGGTGTCGTTGCCAGCTGCAAGCACATTCGAAGGAGGTGACCGTCTCAAAAGATCGGGTTGGGGGTCGATAGCGGTGGGTCGCTCACCGTCGACGTAAACCTGGATCGTGGTGACCGCTTCAAAAGATCGGGTTGGGGGCGGGTTGGGGTTTGATGGTGCTAGCCCGCTTCAATACTGACGGTTAGTGCTCGGTGAGTGGGCACCCAAAAGATCGGGTTGGGGATCGATAGTGCTAGCCCCTTTGCTCGGACTGCGGCAGAGTTGCGGCATGTATCGGGTCTGGGTCGTGGCGGGGCTGGCTGAAAATCCGACAGAGGTGTGTGCAGGGTTAGCCTGAGTTCTTGCCACTGTTTCTAGGTCTATTCGGAGCGGTCCTGCTAGGGATCGGGGACTTCTTCGGAGGTGTAGGAGGTCGCCGGATACGTCACCCTGGCGCAGTCGTGACGATCGCCTGGGTGGCATCGTGTGTGGGTTCAGTCGTGGCCGGACTCTATGTGGTGGTGTTCCCGCCGCTTGACTACGGACGTGTCGACTTCTATTGGACACTGTTAGCGCTAGCGCTCACAGCCACCGTCAGACCGCTGCTCTACCTGTCGATGGAGCGAGGCCCGATGGCAGTGGTCGCACCCACCTTCAGTCTGGTGTCGCTGGTGGTGCCCGCAGTCGTGGGACCGTTCACCGGCCACGAACTCGGCGGCGTAGAGATCGTCGGCCTAGTGCTCGCCTTCCCAGCGGTAATGCTGATAGCCAGCGACGGCAGACTGCCGACCATTGAGATGCTGCAAGGCTCAAGCCTTGCGCTCGGCTGCCTAGTCGGCGTGCTGCTGGGCTGCTTGAGCCTCACCTTCGCTCAGATCAACTCCGATGCCGGTGCCATGCCCGCCTTTTTGACCCAGCTAGGCGCAGTAGCGCTGATCCCGTTGCTCACCAAACCGGTCAAGCTGATGGCGCCTGTGTCAGCCGATGCTCGCCGTTTCGGTCTGCTGGTCGGCCTGATCGACATCGGTGCTGTGATAGCCACAGTCATCGCTTTCCAGCGCGGCAATGTGGCAGTGATCGCCGCGCTGCTTGGGTTTGCGCCAGCCACGACCATGCTCTTGGCTTGGCGGATCTACAAAGAGGCTGTGCGGCGCTGGCAATGGGTGGGAGTTGGGCTGGGAGCAGTAGCGATAGTCCTGTTCGGGGCGGCCACATAACCTCCGCACAGATTCCGCAGAACCAAAATCGCCGTGCTGGACTCGATCTGGATTCGTTCAAGCCCCCACCAGAGCCTGCGCCTTGCACCGAGAACCAGAACATCGTCGTGCTGGATTCGATCTGGATTCGTTCAGGTCAGAAGGCGGGCCTCGTTCAGCGAAGCGACCATGATTCGCTCGGTCAGTCCGGTCGGCGATGCCAAAACCAGCCGACCAGTGTGATCAATGTCTTCGGCCAAACCCCGCATCGTGCCGTGCGGCAGCATCCGCAACTCAACAGGCTGGCCCAGCGTGGCGCAGCGCTTGCGGTATGCATCCAGAAGCGAAGTAGGATCGTCAAGCCCACTGGCCTGCTTCCGTAGATGCTGCAACAACATTGAAGTGACAGTTTCACGTTCGCTGACTGATGCCAGCGGCCCGACCCGAACAGTCAGAGCCGCTAACTCCACACGACCCGGCCCCAGAGTGCAAGCGAACCCGACCGCCACCTCGCAAACATCGGGAGGCTCACGCAACACTTGATCGGGCCACAGACACATCCAGGCACCGGGCTTCTCGCAAGCCTCAAGCGAATCGCCTTGGGTTTGGTGTGTGCGTGCGTCTTGGGTTTGGTGTGTGCGTGCGTCTTGGGTTTGGTGTGTGCGTGCGTCTTGGGTTTGGTGTGTGCGCGCATCCCGGTCTGCTGTAGAGCACGTTGTGGTATCGGGCTTCTCACAAGCTTCGAGAGCTTCGGCGGCGGCCAAGCTGACCGCAGCCCAACCCACATCCATCGCCTCAGGATCCAACGAGTCGGGTCGAGCAAGCACGCTCACCGCCATCGCATCGGAGGTGCGCCATTCCACGCCGCCGCGCCTTCGCGCTGCTATCTCGCTGGCCGCCACCACAGCAGCTCCAGCCGGTGCCTCCGACTGGCGTGCCCATTGGTGCAGCAGAGCCTCCGCCGAAAGTGCTACCGGCACGCTTCGTGTGGGTGCTGTCATGGCCCAGCGAGCCGCGGCCTTAGACAAGGTGGCTCCACCTGCGAGACTGCATAAGCCCATGTAAGTGCTGTCATGATCTAATAGGTGCTGTCATGGTCCAGCAAGTCTCGGCTCAAGACGGTCAACAGTCCAGCCGCCGTTGTCATCGCCACGACAGGTCGCGTTGCTGTGGCTACGGCTGAGGATGAGCCGCCCGGCGGACCATGCTTCAGTGCCTGGAATCTGTGACGGGGTCAGCAACTCCACCGCCACCGTGTCTTCAGACATTTCGTGGCAGTCTCCGACAGTCAGTTCCGTGAGTTCAACGCTGCGAAGGTCGCGTCGCAGGCCGTTAACCAACTGCTGCAGGAACTGTTCACGCTCGTTCGGGTCGGCTAGATCATCATGAATTCGTCCAGCAACCACACGGTCAAGGCCATTGTGCATCGCCACCGACAAAGCCGTTGAACGGCCCTGAACGCTGAGCAGATCCCACAGCGTGGTGTGCTCAGCCCAGACGATCGCGTGAATGAACCGCTCGGCGCACGCCACAGCATCAAGACCATTCGTCATAGCTGTATCACGGGCTGCGTCTGTGGTTGCGTCAGGCTCGCGATGAAGTGCCGTTGCGGACACAACGCTGGCTGTATCACGGGTCGCATCACGGGCTGCATCTGGGGTCGAATCACAGCTCGCATCACAGCTGCGTTAGGGCCTTATCCAGCCGTTGGCTTCCAAAAGGTCACGCACTCTCACCCGCTGAGGTCCAAAAAGTCGTTCGGTGATTATCGAGTCGAGTGTCTCGTCAAGCGCTTCAGTTGAGTCGCTTGCGTCATGCATCGCGCAAATGGTCGCACAAGCCACCTCAAGCAACCGGTCAGGCAACTCCATAAGCACCCCAACCAGAGAGCGCAACACCCGCCGATAGTCGTGAATGTCAATGCTGGCCAGCGAGCTGATCAATGCTCCTAGGTCGGCGCTCTGGCCGCTGACAGGCAGCGAAGCCACTCGTAGCAGGCGGTCACGCAGCAGATTCTCGCATTCAGTTTCAGAAACGGCAGCCAGCAGGCGAGCAATGTGGTCGCTGCGATCAGTGGCTGGACAGACAGCATCCAATGCTGAAGTTAAGCGTGTCAGCGTTTCGTGAGCTGTTCGCCAATGCGAGTCGTGCAGCCGTGGATCGAAAACGGCGATAGCGGCCTGAGCGCTGTTCAGCGCACGAGCTTCGTCGCCGGGCTCGGCGCGTGCCTCATAGGCCAAAGCCAGGCTGTGTCTTGCCACCGCATGATGGAACGGAAAGCTGTTGTGGCTGAGCACGCTCAGAGACCGCTCAAAGGCATCAACTGCCTGGGTTGCGGGCCAACGCTCAGAGTCTCTGTGGCATAGTTCCAGCAAGGTTGACCCTAGGCCGTGGGCGGCCATGCCCGCCTGCAGGGACTCTGCTGCAAGAACCTTAAGAGCAGTCTGGTAGTCGCTGGCAGCAAGCTCTAGATCTTGGGGGCTTGACAGCGCCTGGCGGGCCTGGGCTCGGTTGATGTGAGCCGCGCCAAGCAACCGGAGCGTCTCGCCGGTTGGGTCGGCTTCGACACGCACAGTCGATGGGTCGGCGAGCAGCAACTGATCGTTTGGAGACACCTCATCGGCTGGGGCACGTTCGGTGCGCGCAGGGCCCTGAGCTGTTTCATGTTTGAGCGACAGCAGATCAATGGCGCTATCTGTGGCTTCAATCCCGGCTTGTGGTTGACCGGCTTCACAACGCGCTAAACCCAGGTTGATCAAGGCACCAGCCTGTTCGTTGATCGGTGCCCGAGCGGCGAGCAGACCGGCTGCGCGTTCAAACAATTCGAGCGTCTTGTGATGATGCCCGCGAGCACGATGACAGTTGGCGGCTGCGGTGAGGATGCGTCCATGTTCAATCGGGGCGCGTTCAGCGCTGAGAATGCGAGCAGATTTGTCGAGCAGTGCCAGTGCCTCGTCAATGTCGTCAAGGTGTGCAGCGCTTTCTGACCGAGCTACCGCCAGACGGTATGCGGCAAGCGCCCAATCGTCGGGCGCGATTGCGAGGCTCACAGCTGCCAACTCCGCTTCCAGATCTGCCACCGTCACGTCAATGCACCGCCAGATACATCGCTAGCCTTAGTGCTAGCCGCAGCGCTAGTCGCAGTTCCAATCGCAGTGCCGGTCGCAGTGCTAGCCGCAGTGCTGGTGAGTTCTTGAAGGCATCGTTCGATCTCTTTGACGGCGTTGTTGATCGCTGCGGTTACAGCGGTGCTTAGTCCGATCTCCAAAACGTCCACCTCGGCGGGTTGACAGCCGACGATGACGGTGCGCTCAGGCAGCAGACCGGCAGCTTTAGCCACCATCATGGCCCGCTCAGGAGTAGCCAAATGCATGTCGGCGAGCAGGTCATGACGCTCTTCCACAGCCATCTCAGCCACATCAGTCACTTCGGCGTCGATCACCATCACAGTGCCTGGTGCTCTGCCCCGATCAACAGCGTCAACAACAACCAGAGCGTCGTAACCCGCCATCAGCTCGTGAACCAGATGAATCCCGCCGATGCCGGTCTCGGCCAGGGTCACCCCCGCTGGAACCGGTCTTTCAGCGAGACGCTTCAGCACCTCTACCCCGAAACCGTCGTCGCCATGCAAAATGTTGCCGACCCCTACCACCAGCACCCGTGCTGTCATCGCAAAGCTCGCTCGTCGGCTGGCGGAGCGTGGCTTGAGCGCCCGATGGTTTGCTGGCAGCGCCTATCGCTCATCGCACCTTTTGTTCGCTGGCTCGCAGGGCGTAACCGTGGATCACCCACCAGGCTAGGTAGTCGCCGAGTTCGGTCCAGGCATCATCGTCAAGCTGTTCACGCAGATGCTCGTGACGCTTGTCGAGTTCGGTGGCGATCAGCCGATCAAGCGCCGCCACAACCAGATCTGGCTCCAGCAGCGTAACGCTTGCGGGATTCCCCGCCCGCAGCGACTCGCTGAGCGCATTCACCCGATGGAGATCCACTTCGGCAGCGCCAGCCCCAGCCCGGCCGGTCTCAGCCACGCCAGCCTCAGCCCGGTCAGCCCCAGCACCGCTGGCCTCAGCGCCCGTATCACAACTGGCATCAACGCTGGCAGCCTCAGCAGTGCCAGCCTCAGAGTCAGCGCCTGTGTTAGTCGCTGGTTGAGCAGCTTGTTCTTCGCAGCGTCGCAGGCAGTAACCCACCAAAAGAGAAGTTGCAGCCCAGTCGGCAAGTTCACTCACAGGCTGTTGACGGCGCTCGCGTTCTAAGCATTCCTGGCGGTAGCGGTGCGACACTGCGGTCATGGGGTGAGTCTGAGCCAAAGCTCGCGCGCTGAAGCACAGATCAGCAACGCCGGTGTCGCCAGCCGAGGTTTCGTCGTCGGTGGCCTCTATACCTGAGGTTTCGTCGTCGGCGGCCTCCATCCCCGAGGTCATAGTGGTTTTGGTCTCGTTGGCAGATGTTTCGGGGTTTACGGTCACGATGGCTGAGTTAGCAGCTTGTGAGTTAGCAGCTTGTGAGTTGGCAGCCTCTGCACTCATGATGGCCTTGGTCCTATGGATAGACCGGTGGCTGCCTTGCCGATGTTCGGCGGTGGATGGGGTTCTGCGGTGTGCTGTTCAGTGTCCACACGCCTGAAGTCAATCCAATGCTCACGCAACGCAGCTTCGATGCGTCGTGTCACGGTGTCATCGGATGCGGTGCAGCCGTTGCAGTTGCCGTGCATCCGCAATGACACGACACCGTCGCTCACTGACAGCACTTCCACTTCGCCGCCGTGGGAATGGATGTAGGGACGCACCTCATCTAGCGCCAGTTGCACCACCCGATCAACAGCCGTCGCGTCGGTGTCGGTGCCCAGCCCGTAGGTGGCCAGCAGGTCACCCACTACAGGATCTAGGGCGGCCTGCTCCAGAAAAAGCTCGCCGCGCCATTGACGCACCATCTCAATCAGCCGACCCAAGCCCTCACGATGGTAGGCATCAAGCCAGTCGAGCAGTTCCTCGGTGTCGGCGCAGATCTGCTGATCACCGCACTCCAGCAGACCGCTTGCCAGTTCAGCAGCCCGATTGAGGATGTCGCTGTAGGCGAGTTCTTCAGGCGCAGCCAAGATCAGCTACTTTCGCCGCCGCTGGGTGAACTTCTGTCAAAAAACACGTCTCTAGGTGGATTTTTGCAGGTTGACCCTTCGCTGCGGGACACCTCGTAGCGAACCATGTCAAGCACCTTGCTCACAGCGTCCTCTACTGGCTGAGAGAACCCCCAGCCGAACTCACTTTCGGCGGGCTCCACCTCGATAACCACAGTGTCATGCGGCAGAGCCTGCCAGTGGCGGCACACGGCAATGGTGTGATCCAGATCAACGATGCCGCCCACCGCTTCACCTAAGCGTTCATGCACCTCGTCAGGGTCAGGTTCGTCTAGTTCGGCCAGCGCATAGCGGCGGATAGTCCCGGCCGGGTCTTCGCCTCGAGGCATACAACCCAACAACACCACTCGTGCCGGTTGCAGCTCTTGCAGGCGGTGCATCGCGCGGTGTGCCGCATACGACAGATCCTCTAGCACCACATCGTCAGGCCATGAGAGTGTGGCGGCTCGGGCCAGCCAGTTGGTGCCGAAGTCAAGATCACGCAGCCAGGGCAAGCCGATGCCTCCCACGAGCGTGCAGCCCGGCCCGGCCTCACCTCGACCTGATTTCACTAAAGCGCCAGGGCCGAGCAGCGTGTCGAGCGCTTCGTCGCGTTCGGGCAGCGCAGTGGCTTCATGAGACAGCTCCTGCCAACGCTTCGCCACATCGCCAGCTGCAGATGCACGCGCAGAAAGAGACTCAACCCCAGAAGGAGACTCAACCCCAGATGCAGGTATGGGCACCGACGCTGCCACATCGCCAGATGCAGGTATGGGCATTGACGCTGGCTCAACCCCAGAAGGAGACTCAATCGCAGAAGGGGGCTCAATCCCAGATGCAGATAGAAACGGCAGAGATCTGGTGTCGGGTGTTTGTGCGGCTCGTAAGCCGCTGTCAGGATCGTGGGAGGTGCCGTCGCCTGCGGCGTGCATCACTCCAGTGTGCACCCGCATGAGTTGACTTCGCGAGTTATCACGCCTCGTCCCGTGTCCATGTGTGTAGTGCAAGGCATACAAGGATCGAAACTGCGAATAGCTCGCAGAATGTCGATGCCTTTGATGTCGTCGTCGGCCACGCTCTCAAGGATGGGTGTTCCCACGATGGCTTCCTCGTAAGGCCCGGGATGGCCGAAAGGATCACGCGGCGAAGCGTTCCAGGTAGACGGCGTGTTGATCTGGTAGTTGATCAAGCGCCCCTTGTCCATATGCATGTGATGGGTTAGATAACCCCGTCCAGCCTCCCAGAAGCCCGCAGAAACCCTTTCATCTCGCGGCACCTTAAACGAAGTCGAAACGCTGGTTTCGCCTTTACGCCAATACTCGAAAGCCTGCATCAGGCAGATCATTCCGATAACGGCGGTGAAAGCAACCCCATAGGCCCGCCCCCGGTTGCGCTCAAAAGCGTTCAGCTTCTCAGGGATCTTCCAGAACAGTTCGGTCTCGGGCAGGTCATGCGCTGGCAACAGCATACGCAGCCCGTCTCCGGTCGCTTCTATATAGGGATTGTCGGGCAACTGCTGTGCCATGGCTGTGGTCCACATGCGCCCATATACGCCTGTCTCCATAGAGAGGCGATCCCAGCGGGGTGACGTATCCCAGGAGTATTTCTCTTTGAAGTTCTTGCCTTGAGGGCGGGGAATGGTCTCTTTGTTCCAAGCGTGATACGGCGATAACGGGTTGCCGAGTTCGTCGGCGTTGAAACGCACCGAGCCGTTTCCGTTGGTGGTCCAGTCTTCGTAATAGGAGTGCTCCACGAACTCTTCAATGCCCATATTGATCTCGGTTAGCTTCGTGGTGATGAGTTCGCCTTCGGTGATGATGCCTGGCGCTGAGTAGCGGGCTTGTCCCCAAGCATCAATGTTGGAGTAGCAGGCATCGTAGACCGACGGATCATCCCAGATGCCGGTCTGGATCAGGTTGGAGGGTCGCAGCCCCACTTCGCTGTAAGACGGGTCAGCTTGCAAAAAGAAGTCGCAAATGTCGTCCCAGATCCCAGCCAGTCGCTTGGCATAGTCGAATATCAGACCGAGGTTGGCGTAATATTCGTTGAATGTGGTGGTGCTGACTGTGGTGGACACACCGCCGGGCACGAGCGTTGACGGGTGCGGATATTTGCCGTACATCAGCGTGCACATTTTGCGGGCGATGCGGGTGTATTCCAAGGCTTCGAGATAGACGGAACCTTCCAGCGGATTGAAGCCGTCCATCAGGTCTTTGATGGTCACATATCCATGGACATCGGCGTGCGGTGCCAAAGTTTTCGCAGCCAGATCTACCAGTTCGGGGTTGGTGACCGAAACGATGGCAGTCGAATAGTCGGGCCCCGCCAAAAGCCCTAGGTGCAGCGGATGGTCATAAAACATTTCGGCGACTTCGCCGAGGTTTCGCACGCATACACCAAGCGGCGGCGGCTGAATACCGAAAGCCATTTCGATAGCCAGCGACGAAACTGTGGCATGAACCCCGCCGCAAACTCCGCAAGCCCGCGATGAAATGTCGATGGCATCGCGCGGGTCACGCCCTTTGAGAATGATCTCGTAACCGCGAAACAGCATCGCCTGTGAGTGAGCTTCCACTGCTTTGCGGGTTTCTAGGTCGAGAACGGTATGCACCGCCAACGCTCCAGCGACTCTCGTGACCGGATCAATGCTCCACTCCCGCAGACGTGGCGGTGCTGCTAGCGCCCCAGCGCTGCTACGTTGCTGCGCGCTGCGCACGAAGTCTCGAGGCTCGGCGACCGCTACTGCGTAAGGGTCGCTCATACCATCACGAAGCCGGGCCTTGCCGTCGTCGTCAAAAACGATAGGTAGGTTCTTGAAACACATTGGCGGCTAACGGCCTCCCTCGTGTGAATGCTGTTTACGCGAATAAAGCCGATGGATTAGACGTTCGGTGCCTACCGGCTGAGTCTTGTAACGACCCCAACCGCTGGGCAGGTCACGGTCTTCGTGCCAGCGCGACGAGCGCATCTTGTCGGTTTGAGACAGTTTGCGCATCCGTCTGATGAATCCGCCCATTACACGGTTGGTGTTGGTGGAAAGCAGAGCACCGGGCGGCCTCTCATATATCGGTGAGAACTTGTCAGGAAAGCCGGGCATGGTGCAGCCGATGCAGATGCCGCCCATGTTCATGCAACCGCCGTGACCGTCAACGATGCCCCGCTCGGCGATGTTGCATTGCACTACTGGGCCCCAGCAACCCAGCTCAACTAGACACTCTTTGTCGCCGTAGGAGTGAGCGAACACACCTTCTTCGTAGTAGCCAGCCCGAGGGCAGTGCCGGTGGACGGTTTCGGTGAACAGCCAAGCGGGGCGGCCCAGTTCATCAAATTCTGGTAGCGGTGCCAGTCCGTTGAGGAACAGCAGAGCCGCAGCGGCGGTTTCGGTGATGTTGTCTCCCACCGGTGAGCAGCCTGGAATGTTGATCACCGGCAAGCCAAGCGCCGAGCGGTAGTCCTTACCGAGATGATCCATCACGCCCATGGCGTTGGTGGGGTTGCCTTGCGCTGCGGGAATGCCACCCCAGCAGGCGCAGGTGCCTATCGAAAGCACTGCGGCGGCACCGGGTGCCAACCGGTCAAGCCATTCCAGGCTGGTTATCTGACGACCGTCGGTTGGATCTTCGCCTAAGCCCATCCAGTAGCCGTGCTCACCCGAGACGGTCTCATCCATGATCGACCCTTCCCAGAAGATCAGGTAAGGGGCATCAAGTTTGCCTTCAGCCGCGAGGCGAAGGTTTTCGGTCCATTCCGCCCCTGATTCCACCGACAACACGGTGTGTACCAACTCAATGCGTGGCAGTCCAGGCACTCTGCCTGTGAGCAAGTCCTCGACTCGGGGGTGGGTGGCTCCAGATATGGCGATAGTGCAGCCGTCGCAGCTGGCACCCACAATCCAAAACAGGTAAGCCTTCTCAAGTGGCCCTTGTGACACTAGGTCTGATCGTTTGGGCCGCAGTGGGCTGCGCAAAGCTATCGGTGCCAGCGGGTTTGTGGGGTCGGTGATGAGCGGCTTGGTTGCAAGCTCGCCGTGTGTTGAGTCGGGTGCGACTGTGGTGTATTGAGCCACTAAAGAAGCCTCCAGATAGCTGACCCTGCTGTAAGGGCTAACCCTACCCTAGCACTATATGCGAATCGCATCTAGCCCGTTGTGCCACATCTAGCCCGTCGTCGGTTCTCGTGAGGTCGCTGGCTCGTGTTGCGGGTGGGTCACCTGCTGCCAGTCGCCTCAAGGCAGCTCGTCTGTTCGTGGATGTTGTGCAGGTGCTGAGTGTGGAATTAACTATAATGCAATATTATTATTTATTAAGTAAGATCTGTGCTTGACGATCTTTTCATGTTTTGTTATCATTCAATCAGAGAGGAGGTGGCATCAGCATGGATGCCAGCACTGTTACCATCGTGATCGCAATCGTCATATCCAACCTGACGACGATCTCGGTGCTGCTCAATCAGATGAACCGGCTCGAAGACCGTCTCGGGAGCAGGATCGGCGGAGTCGAGACCAAAGTCGACCGGTTGGGCGTGGAGTTGAGCAAGACCAATCGGCGTGTGGGAAGGATTGAGGGCTTCTTGATGAAGCCGGGACGTTTCACCCTGCACGACCTGCCCGACGACGATGATGACGATGACTCTGTTGCAGCCGCGCTTGATACGCCGTCGTCATGACGGTTGCGTTTCAGTTCCTCCTGACATCACCCCCGCTTAGGGCGATACCTGCCAGGGTGGTCGTAGCAGTCGCAAACAGACGTCGAATCCGTTAGCCGAACCGACTCAGCACTTGTGGTTGATGCTAAAGACGAGGCGATGACGCGTCCGCAGTTGTGAGAGATGTGAGTTCGTCTGAGCGTCTTCGCTATATGCGAATCGCATCTAGTGCTTGGCATGGGTTATGCTCTGTGGTGACCGTAGGCAGCGGCTGAGGGAGGGCTTGTGTCCACAGGATGGATCATCGGTTATCTAATCGGAGGTGCATTAATACTGGTTGTGGTTGTGCTGTTGCTGCTGATGATCCGCGGCGCACACCGGGCCGCTGTGCAAGCCGAGGCGATACTGGCGGCGTTGCAACAGTCTCGCGACAACACAGCAGTTCTGTGGGCAGTGAACGACGTGAACACCGCTATCGAACGCATCACCGCTGGAGCGGGTGCAGTGCGTGGCCATCTCGCCGCTAAGAACGGAAGAGTTTCCAGCGATAAGGATAGAGGCAACTTATGAGCACCGAAGCGCTCTGGTGGCTGACCCTAGCACTAGGTCTAGTGGTTTGCCTAGTGGCTGTGGCGCTGCTGCAAATCTTCTATCGCAAAGTGCGTCGTATCGAAGCGGGCTCAGATGCCATCTGGGAAACGGGCAAGCAAGTGGCCCGCAACACCGCCACCACCTGGATGCTGCATCAAACCACGGTGCGCCTTGACGGCTTCACAACTGAGGCTCTGCAACATGACGCATTCTTGGATGAGGCACTTGCACAGGCAGCACCGTCAACACCAGCAGCACCGTCAACACCTTCGGCAGCGGCAACATCGTCAACACCAGCAACACAGGCGACACCGTCAACACTTGCAGAAGGTGACGGCTGATGCGCAGCTTGCTGATCGTGTTGACCGTGCTTGAGATCGTGATTTTTGTGGGGGCTCTAGCGGTATATCTGATCCTGATAGCAGGCTCGCTACGACGCATCTCAACATCGCTCGGCAAAGTCACGTTCGGAGTGCGCGCCATTGAGACTCAGTGCGCTTCGGTTGGTCCTTCGGTGCTCAAAGTAAACGAGCAACTCACCGTGATCGCTGGTGCGCTCGAAACCGTTTCAAGCAAAGCCGAAAGCATCACAGCGACGGCCACAAACTCCGAGCAGCAGTCGTGAACTTGATGCATCGCATCTCGGTATCTCGTCATGCATCCCAAAAATCTCGTCATTCATCCCAAAAGATGAGCGAGACGGGCCAAGTAAGCTGCCTGTTGCTGTGAGCACTGCGGCTTCCCCCAAATCCGGCGCTTTAGCTGCGCTCTACTGGCGTAGCGAGATACTTCAGGTGATGTACTGGCTGCGCGGCGAAGGGTTTGGCGATGTGGTTGACCCAGGGTTGATCGAACGCTTCCTCGGAGTAGACGCAGCCATCGGCATGACCTACCTTGATCGTCTTGTCACCGAGGGGTATCTGGTGCGTGACGGTGACTGGTATGCCTTATCTGAGTTTGGTTTGGAGCGTGGCGCGAGAGAGTTCCATGAAGCTTTCGCTGACCTCACCAAGCCCTCGCACGGCGAATGCAGCGACGACTGTTGGTGTCACGCATCCGTTGATGAAGCCGAAGCCTGCGTGGCGCATCGTCTAATCACAGGCAGCGACCACGACCACTCTTGCGGCCATGACCACGATCACACATGAGCAGCGTGGCCACTGAAAGCAGCGAAGGCCTGCCTAGACGCTTCCTGAACGCCTTCTTGTTGCTCAGCCTGCAGCGCGAAGAAACGTCATACGGCTACGAACTCTGCGAGACCGTCAAATCGCTAGGGCTGGCGGTGGATCTCGCTGCGGTTTACCGCACGCTGCGAATCATGCAACAGCGCGATCTGGTCACCTCGCAGTGGGTTGCTTCGGCTACCGGACCTGACCGGCGGCTTTACTCGCTAACCGGATCCGGCAGCATCGCCGCGCAAAACGCTTTGGTTGAACTGACCGCCGCTCGTGATGGCCTGATTGCTGCGCTAGAGCATTTTCAGGCTCAGCAGGACTCACCGGTATGAAGATCGCGATTGCAGGCAAAGGCGGAGCTGGCAAAACCACGATCTGCGCCACTGCCGCCCGGCTGTTGTCTAGGAAGGGCCTGCGGGTGGTGGCCATTGACGGCGACACCAACCCCAACCTGCATTCCGCGATCGGGCTTCACGGTGCAGATGTGGCACCTTTTCTGCCGACTTCGCTGGTGTCGCGCCGTTTCGAGGGATTGAGGCTGACCGTTGCGGTGGATGAGGTTCTGCAGCGTTACAGCGCACCCGCACCCGACGGTGTGAGGCTGGTACGCATGGCGATACCCGAGCACGCCGACGAAGGCTGCATGTGCTCAGCGCATGCCACCGTGAGCGCTCTTTTGGCCGATCTCGGCGATGCCGCCGACACGGTCACGATGCTCGACTTGGAGGCATCCCCCGAGCATCTCAGCCGAGGCACAGCAAGACACTGCGACACGCTGCTTTTAGTCGCCGAGCCCTACTATCGATCACTTGAGGCGGTCAAGCTGCAGGCCTCACTCGCTGCTGAGACCAGCATCAGTCGAGTGGCCGTGATCGCCAACAAGTGCCGCCAGCAGTCTGACCTTGAAGCCATTGAGCAATACTGCCACCGCCACAACCTGGAACTGGCCGGAGCGCTTCGCTGGTCGAACGCCGCACTTGATGCCGACGCGCAGATTCTTGCGTTGCTTGACTACGCCCCCGACGACGATCTAGTCGCTCAAGTAGACGAAGTGTTCAAACGTCTCGTGAAACAGCCCACGGTGGCGGTTGCTGTCTGATGTGTGTAGGCATTCCTGCCCAGATCACGGAGCTACAGCCCACCGGGCCCCACACTGCCGTTGTTGATGTGGACGGCGCGCAACGAGAAGTCAACACGGTGATGGTTGACGACGAGCCGCTGTTTGTTGGTGACTGGGTGCTGCTTCATGTGGGTTTTGCAATGGCGCGCATTGATGCCGACGAAGCGGCCGAGACTTTGGCGTTCATGCGCCAGCTCGGGTCGGTGTATGACGAAGAACTGGAAGCTTTCGGGTTGAGCCCCGACGCATGACGATCGACTGCAGCCGTGACCCTGTTGAGGCTGCGATCTGGCTGGCTCGAGCCTTCACCGCAGGCCGTCACTTGTGTGTCTGGGCATCCGACGCACCAGACCACGCCCATCACGTCGCCGTTGAATTCGTGCATCCGGTTGTGGCTGGCACTCGCCCTCTGGCCGCCAGGGTGGCCGAATCCGCCGCCAGGGTGGCCGAATCCGACGCCGCCAGGGTGGTTGAATTCGCCGCCAGGGTGGCCGAATCCCGATCAGCAGCCGCAGCGCATACTGCCTCAGAAGTCGTTCTGGTTGTCGGTGACGAAGCGGCTGGCGCTGACTTATTCATTGCGTCTCGACTGTCCGAACCGGAGATCGTTCGCAGCTATCACGTTTTGTGGGAACTTGTGCAGGTCGTTCTTGAGCATCCCGGCGTGGCTGGCGGTAACCCCACAGCTTCTGGTGATTCCACTGGATTCCTCTACCCGTTCCTTGATGCTGCTGACAGCGACGAGGTTGCGCTGCGTCAGTCGCTGCAGTCGTCGGCTGATGCCAAAGCAGCCGAGTCCGAGCAGCTAGCGCACGAGTCGCTCAAGTCCAATCAGGTTTCGCTGGCAGCTGTCAGCGATGCCATCAGCCGAGCCGCAGCGACTGGTCGCCGTGTTCTCACCATGGGCAACGGCGGCAGTGCCAGCGATGCTGCCAGGCTGGTCAGGCTGCTGAGGCACCAGGGCATTGCTGCCGAAGCGCTCTGCGCCGACTACGCAGTAGCCACTGCCTTGGCCAACGATCTTGGAGCTGAACGGGTGTTCTCGCGCCAACTTGATGCTTTCGCACAGCGCGGTGATGTGCTTATGGGATGCAGCACCTCTGGGACATCGCGCAACCTGCTCACAGCATTCGAACAGGCCGACAGTGCGGGGCTGGTGACGGTCGGGCTCAGCGGCTACGGCGGCGGTGCCTTCATTGATGACCCGAGTGTGCATCACAGTCTTGTTGTTGAGTCGCTGTCGGTGCATCGCATCCAAGAAGCTCAAGCAGCACTAATGAGCGACCTTTGCAAGCGTGTCAGCGCGGCCACGAAAGCCATCACAGCTACGAAAGCAGCCACAGTCACTGAAGCTGGCGCGGTCACGGGAACCGCCTCAGTATCCAGCACTAACGATGCCACGAGAGCAGCCACAGCCACGAAAGCGAGTGTCACATCGTGAAGTATGTTGACGAGTTCCGTGACCCTGAAGCAGCCCGCCGCCTGCTGGACGACATCGCAGAGCAAGCTTCCAAGCAACCAGCCCGTAAGTTCATGGAAGTCTGCGGCGGTCATACCCACGCCATCTACCGGCACGGCCTTGAGGCGTTGCTGCCATCCAACATTGAGCTAATCCACGGTCCAGGCTGTCCGGTGTGTGTGATTCCTATGGGACGCGTTGACGATGCCATCGCTGTGGCCAGCAACGACTCGGTCACCATGTGCTGCTTTGGCGACATGCTGAGAGTGCCAGGCAAAGACTCCACCCTGCTGGAAGCCAAGGCTCGCGGTGCTGATGTGCGTGTCGTGTATTCGCCGCTTGATGCATTGGCGCTCGCCGAACGCAATCCAGATCGCCAAGTGGTGTTCCTAGCGGTTGGTTTCGAGACCACTGCTCCATCCACAGCGTTCACTCTTGTGCAGGCGCGTCAGCGTAAAGTCACCAACTTCAGTGTGTTCTGCAACCATGTAACCATCGTCCCGCCGCTCAAAGCGATCCTTGACTCGCCTGGATTCGACCTTGACGGTTTCCTAGGGCCGGGTCATGTGTCCACGGTGATCGGAACCCGCCCTTACCGGTTTGTTGCTCAACAATATAAGCGCCCTCTGGTGACGGCTGGTTTCGAGCCGGTTGACATCCTCCTGGCTGTGCAGATGCTGCTAAAACAGCTTGCGCAAGGCCGCTGCGAAGTCGAGAATCAGTATCGGCGTGTGGTGTCCGCCGACGGCAACAAGCGTGCCTTGGATCTGTTGCAAGAAGCGTTCGTGGTGCGGCCTCATTTTGAGTGGCGTGGCTTGGGCTTCATCGCTCAGAGCGCACTGGCAGTGGCACCAGAGTTCTCGTCATGGGATGCCGAGCTTCGCTTTGAGGTGCCGGGCGTGCGTGTAGCCGATCCGAAAGCCTGCCAATGCGGCGAAGTGCTCAAAGGCGCGCTGCGGCCCTGGGAATGCAAAGTCTTCGGCACGGCCTGCACCCCAGAAACACCGATAGGCACCTGCATGGTTTCTTCGGAGGGTGCCTGCGCCGCCTACTACAACTACGGGCGCTACACAAGCAGGCAACGCATCCCGGTACATGCCTCGCAGTGACGACTTCAAGGCACGCGAGGCGGTTCTGGCTCGTGTTGAGTCGTGGAGGCGACGCGCTCCGAAGCTGACCGATGAAACCATTACCATGGCTCACGGTGCGGGCGGAAGAGCGAGCCGGTCGCTGATCGAAGCCGTGATCCGTCCGGCTTTCACCAATCCGGCGCTTGACGGACTTGAAGATGCAGCGGTGATCCAGGTTGACGCTGGCCGGATGGCTTTCACCACCGACGCTTTCGTGGTGACCCCGAGACGATTTCAGGGCGGTTCAATCGGTGATCTCGCAGTTAACGGAACCGTTAACGACCTGGCGGCGGTGGGTGCTGAACCCGTAGCGCTCAGCGTGTCGCTAGTGCTCGAAGAGGGGTTTGCCGTCGACGAACTGCGAGCCATCGTCGGTGACGTTTCCACAGCAGCCGCTGCGGCCGATGTCAATGTCGTCACTGGCGACACCAAAGTAGTGGAGCGTGGAGCTGCCGACGGCTGCTACATCACCACCACAGGTATCGGTTTCGTGAGACCGCACACAAGTCTCGGTGCTTCGCAGGTGCGTCCAGGCGACGCAGTAGTCTTGTCAGGCACAGTCGGCGATCACGGTGTGGCTGTCATGGTGGCTCGTGGCGATCTGGCTTTAGCTGCTGACGTGGCCTCCGATACGGCACCACTGCACACGCTGGCTAAGACTCTGCTGGAAGCCGTTCCCGAGACGCGCTGGTTGCGTGATCCCACAAGGGGGGGAGTGGCTTCGGCTTGCAACGAGCTTGCAGTCGACTGCGGACTTGGAGTTGAGCTTGATGAGCAGGCACTGCCAGTGAAGGGAGCAGTGGCCGGGGCATGCGAACTGCTGGGGCTTGATCCTCTCTACATCGCAAACGAAGGCAAAATGCTGGCCGTGGTTCCCGCTGATGCTACGTCTAGGGCGGTGCAAGCCATGCAGAGTTGCGCTGCGGGTGCTGAGGCTTGCGTGATCGGCTCAATCACCGATGCTCATAAAGGTTTGGTGCTGGTTCGCACCGGTTTCGGCGGCACTAGGATCGTTGACATGCTTGTTGGCGATCCACTACCGCGAATCTGTTGATCTTGGTTGTGCTTCGTGGTGTGCGCGGGTCCTGCGTTGCGTCTACAATGCGGATTGCTAGGGTGCTGCGGATACGGTAGGTTTGTTGTTCTTGGAAGGATTTGCAGATTTGCTGAGGCGAAGTAGGCGCTGCTGGCTGCTTGTCGGCTTAGTTTTTGCTGTTGTGGCGGCATTAGTGTCGTCGCCTGTGGCAGGGGCGCAGGACGACTCAAGCGATCCGCCGCCGGGACCTTGTGAGGAGGGCTGGGTTGCACCGACTCCGGTGAGCGTGGCTGTTACTAGCGTTCCGATCAAGGTTGCTTCTACTGAGGACGATTATTTT
>JAPYNU010000035.1 GCA_028283245.1 Candidatus Aldehydirespirator catecholifindens
GGCCTCGGAAGTTCCAGAAGCAGACGATCAAAATCTGGGTACAACTCGCCTGAATAATTTAAAGGGACTCCATATATGCAAGGCGGTTCAATATCCAAAATAACTTCCATATATACACTTCTGATTAACGTCGGAATCTCCCATGATAAACCTGCGATCAGTTGACTCCTTGTAATATCTAAAGCCGGTCTCTCGTTGTACGAGTTAGATGACTGCATGGACATAACATAGAAGTCTGTGTCAGCAAAACATTCGAATTGCGGGAAATCATCACTGAAATCACTACTGATATACTCACTAAAACCGAAGAACTCGGCTTCCTTGGTTGAATCGATGGCCCAGTCTTGTTGTGAATTTCCACTACCAACAACCACCACTTCATCACCGCTAGACATAGGCCCATACTCACCCACCCACAACTCGGCAGTAGCAGTATCTAAGTGAACCAACTGCTTAGGAAAGCGCAAGAAACTCCGCAGCGTCACATCCTTAGGGATCGAGTATCCGTCCTGGTGCAAGTCATCAAGTATATGCGACACATCTAAATATACACAAGACCCATCAACAACTAATGAACCCGACCACACAGCATTCGCAAGACCATCAACAGAATCCCAGTCATCGTGGCCGTAGTAGACACCCCTAGGAAGCGTAACTGGCAGACCATCTTCATCCAACGGTCGAGAGGCTTCACTCTGCTTATCAGCCTGTGACGCACTTTCAGAGAAAACTGTAACTTTCAGATCCTCTTCATTCAGCGTTTTAGAATCGTTATTATGATGATTATCTACCGACATATTTTTAGATTCAGAAGTGCATCCAGACAAGATAAGACCCAACACAATTGTCGCTATCACTATAAATATCATGTATTGAAGTTTTTTCATTAAGCCCTGCCACATTAAGAAATGGGCTAAATTATTGGATTGTGACATTACCATCAGTTATAACTCTGACATCAAGAAACCTCATAACTTCATCAATCGCCGAAAAGACTGCTGTAATGCCACTCTCTCTGCATTTATCTTCCCTGGAGCTATCGGAGTCTAGTTCGCTCGTGCCACCGAAGTGTATTCCATAAGCAATACCGTTACGATACCATGGTCCACCACTATCACCATCGCAGGATCGCACCGAGTTGTTTGGTCCAACAGCAACAAAGACTCTGTTGCAGACAACTACCTGATCGCGTGCAGTTCGACAGTTTCCACTTCCTAATCTAACACTGATAGCTGTGACAGCGCCACAACTGACTCCACTTGACATACCTGCATGACAGACATAGTCTTCCATCATTCTATTTCTGGTCTCAGTGCCTGTGACATCGCAATAGTTGATCGGTCGAAGTGAATGACACAAGTAGTCATCCGTGAGTACATGGCCGTATCCAGTGGGGATCGTATGGAATTGAGCATCCGCATTAACACTTAACCATCCAAAGTCATGCGGCAAGCTCACACCGTTCACTGTTAGAGACATATTGTCATTTGGGCCATCATCACCGCAGTGTCCAGCGGTTATAATACCATACGCGCCACTATTGTTCTTGCGAGCTGCGAACCCTATCGTGCAGCCCCCGATCTGGGTTCCAGCTGAGAAGCTTGCTTCTGCGGAGAGCCCACGTCCATCTATGATGTTATATTTGACGTTGATGTGATCTTTGAGCTGGTGGGTGACCTGTTTGATTTTGGCTTGCAGGGCTTCGTCGGTGACACCGACCGGACCGACCTCCGTCAAAACAGGGTGATCTAAAGGACTGGTGGGGGCTTTGTTAGCTAGTGCAGGGTCTATGCCTATTTCTAGAGCATTGCCCCTCATGTTGATGCTAGTGAAGGTGGTGATGCGCTCAATCTCAGCGATGTTTTCAGGTCCGTCATTGACACGACCTCCAGGTCCTAGATCATGCAGATTCTCAAAAAGGCCCTCCTGTGCATCAAGTAGCGCTGCCAAGCTATGGACAGCACCCGTGCGGATCTCCACATCGCTATGAGCCGCAGCAATATCTGAAGCAGCGGAGCTGGGTGCATCGTCGCCGGTGAGCCAAACCCAACCAGTAAAAGTCCCAGTGTGGTCAATGCCCCAGCCCGCGAGCCTGGCAGTTTCGTGAACTCGAATCTCTGCAAGGATCCCTTGGAGAGGCTGGATGCGGTCAAGGCGACGCTTAGCCTCCTGTTGAGTAACCGAGTAATCAGAGGCATAAGACACCACCGCCACGTCCACCACTTCAGCGGGCTGTGGCGAGGGGCCCTGCGAAGCGGTGTCGGCACCATGCGCAACGCTTGATGCCAGCGCCATCGCAGCGAGCGTCACAGCTACCACTAGCTTCAACAATCTCCGCCTAGGCTGTTGTGATGATGTGTTCGTAGTGTTGAACATGCTGGATTTACCTTCTCAGCAGTGCCACCAGACACGGCTTCCTAGCTTGTTTACCACGTCATAAGCAACAAAACACGGGACAAACGTCCCAAATCGTGGAACAAACGTCCCAAATCTCTGGCACACATGTCCCAGCCCCAGCATGCACAGTCTGTGGAAACTGGGAGTGTCAGATTATTTGCGTATCTGCTGGTGGTGTTTGGCAGCATCGTCTTGACGGGTGTCAAGGCGCGTCGGGTACGGCAGTGGTCGTACTGCCCGCGCTGCTGGTTGCTACGGGGCGCGATGGTGGGTGGCAGGGTCTTTGGGCTGAGTAATGCTCCACAAATAAACGGCTTAGCCATATTATGGATGATATATTAGTCTTTTATGCATGCAATACTTGAGGCGGCATCTGGATAGCCGTCTTTCTCAACTCTTGACTGTGCATCCGGCTTGTCTGGTTGAGGGTGTTCGTGGCGCTGGCAAGACCAGCACAGCAGAACGACTAGCAAAGGCGACGCTGCGTCTTGATCATCCGCCAACACTCGCCGTCGTGGCTCACGACGAAGAGGCGGCCTTTGCGTCTTTGCCTAGGCCGGTGCTGATAGATGAGTGGCAGCGACTCCCGTCTGTGTGGGACACAGTTCGGCGCATGATCGATGCTGACCGTTCGCCGGGCCAGTTCATTCTCAGCGGGTCGTCGCGCTCCGCCGTCACCGCAGACATTCACGCTGGCGCTGGCCGGATCCTGCCTGCAAGGCTACGACCGATGACTCTGTCTGAGCGGCACGGTAAGGCGCCCACAGCAGCGCTCGCGGCACTTGGCAAGCAGGGAGTCGACGCGGTGCGCGGCCTTCGCTCTCCTTTCACCACAACGGAGCAGTTGGCTGCAACGGTTGAGTCGGGTCTTCCTGGCTATCTGGGAATGGATTCAGCCGACCATCAAGATGCGCTCAGGGCCTATCTTGATCTCGCCGTGGCGAGTGATCTAGTTGACCTCTCGTCGCCGCTTCGCAACATCAGCAAACTCCGCAACTATCTACGGGCATACGGTGCCACGGTTGGCACCACTGCTGAGCATGCCACCATCCACAACGCTGCAGGAGTGTCAAAAGCCACTGGCGAGACCTACCACGATCTTCTTGGGAGACTGGGTCTGATTGAGGAGCTTCCCGGCTGGTCACACAATCGACTCAAACGACTCACCCGTCGCCCGAAGAGACATTTAGTTGATCCTGCACTGGCCGCCGCCGATCATTACGACACGGCCGTGTCGCTACTTGAGCAACGAGAGCGGCTGGGCGAACTCTTTGAGAGTGTTGTGGTTTGCCAGATTCGGGCGACCGTTGATGCGTCTGGGTTGGGGTGGCGGTTCGGCCATATGCGAGCGGCTGGTGGCGAGCATGAGATCAATCTGGTTGCCGACCTTCCCGACGGTGGTGTCGTAGCCTTTGAGGCGAAACTGTCTGAAGCACCAGACTCAGACGATGCCCGACACCTTGCTGCGCTTAGAGATCGTCTCGGGGATGTCTTTAGGGCTGGAATAGTAGTCAATCCAGGCACTACATCCTTCCAGATCGACGATCGCATAGCTGTTGCCCCGCTTGGTGTGCTCGTCTAGCAGCCAGAGTGACGTGTTCGTGGTGGGTAGTGGCTTGGTGGCTTGGTGACGGGTTCGTGGTGACTGGCGGCTTGGTTTGGCTGAATAGGTTTTGGTGTGGCGGAGAGAGGGGGATTCGAACCCCCGGGACCCGTGAAGGCCCAACGGTTTTCAAGACCGTCGCAATCGTCCGCTCTGCCATCCCTCCACTATCAAGGATAGGCACCGCGCGCTAAAGGCCGTCAGGGGAGGATGCGACTTCTCAGTTCATCAAGCCACACAGCCGCTTTCTGCACCTCAATCTGATTTTGTGCATGGTCATGATCGTTGGCTGCTGCCGACGGATACGACCCCAGAAACTTCACACGGCTGGTCTTGATGCTCAGATTGCGTAAAGCATCGGCCACGACCTCATCAGCGATATGGCCTTCGCAGTCAAGCAAAAAACAGTATTGACCCAGGCTGGCCTTGGTGGGACGGCTTTGCAGGCTGGTGAGGTTGATAGCCCTAGCAGCGAACTCGCCCAGAATGCCGATCAATGATCCCGGCACATCTGAGCGCTGATAGACCACCATGCTGGTCTTGTCGTGACCGGTCGGTGCTGCTATCGAATCAGCACCCACCAGCACGAAGCGAGTCTGATTGTCGGCACGATCAGCGATGTCTTCGGCCAGCACCTCCAAGCCGTATACCTCAGCCGCACGCAACGGCGCTATCGCCGCAGTGGCACCATCGCTATCACCCTCTGCCAGAGCACGAGCAGCTTCGGCGGTGGAGTTAGCCGCCTCAAACGTCGCTGCGGGTAGATGGGTCGCCAGATATTCTCGGCACTGGGCGTGCGCAACTGGATATGAGCGCACCCGCTTCACCGACTTGAGAGCCACCCCGGGTGGTGCCATCAAGTTCAAGTTGACGTTTATGACCACCTCGCGCTGAATGAACAAATCGGTGTCGAAAGCCAAAGCGTCGAGAGTGGCAGTAACGGATCCCTCGATCATGTTTTCAATCGCCACAAGCCCGAGATCAACTTCAGCGCTGCTCACCCCTCGCAGCACGTCAATAATCGAACCAATGGGACGATGGTTCATTGCGGCCAAATCGGGTTGCGAAAAGATTGCCTGCTCGGTGAAGGTTCCCGGTGGCCCCAGATAACCCACAGTCGGCATGTTCTGCCCTTCATCTGAAGCGCACTCCATGGACAGTCGGCTCTGTTGTGATGACTCTGCGTTCGGCTCGGTGTCTGTTGACATTGGGTTCAGGGTACGGCTCTCGTTGCATTGATCGGTGACGATTGAGTGAGAGAGCAGCGCTGTCGACCCTAGGGTTTAGTCATGAACACAGCCATGAGCACAGCCACTGATGATCGGCTCTATTTTCGACAACTTCTTTCGGGGCGCGATTTCGCAACTGATGACGGGCTTGCCCAACAGATGGTGAACTTCGCTTACGCCGTCGGGGATCGCTTGACCGGCGAAGCTTTACTGATTGACCCGGCCTATGACGTTGACGGGTTGCTTGGGTTGCTGGAAGCCGACGGCATGACCTGTAGCGGAGTGCTGGCTACCCACTATCACCCTGATCATGTGGGTGGCGAAATGATGGGATTCAACATCGAAGGCATCTCTCGCCTGCTAGAGCGGATCTCGGTGCCAATACACATTCAAGCTGCCGAAGCCGACTACGTAAAGAAGGTCACTGGAGTGAACGACGACTGTCTGGTATGCCATCAATCAGCCGATGTTG
Source organism: Candidatus Aldehydirespirator catecholifindens (assembly GCA_028283245.1). Classification (GTDB taxonomy): domain Bacteria; phylum Actinomycetota; class Acidimicrobiia; order Acidimicrobiales; family Aldehydirespiratoraceae; genus Aldehydirespirator; species Aldehydirespirator catecholifindens. Next base: position 5,702 of record JAPYNU010000035.1, read on the forward strand.
TGGCTGTCGGCGCTGTGGAGGTGGAGTTGATAGCCACACCTGGGCACACACCTGGAAGCCAGTGCTTTCTGGTGGACGGCAAGCTGGTAGCGGGCGACACACTCTTTCTTGAGGGCTGTGGACGCACAGACCTGCCCGGCTCTGACCCTGCCCAGATGTATGAGAGCCTCACCACCCGCTTGGCTCGTGTGCCCGATGATGCAGTGCTGTATCCCGGTCATCGCTATTCGCTTGAGTCGTCGGCCACGATGGGCATCACCCGAGAACGCAACTATGTGCTGAAACCCGCCACCCAACAGCAGTGGCTCGCAGCTTTCGCGCGCTAACCTTCGCACGCTAGCTAGTGCGCGAGGGGGGACTTGAACCCCCACGTCCTTGCGGACACAGGAACCTGAATCCTGCGCGTCTGCCAATTCCGCCACTCGCGCCTGTTAGCCAGCCCGCTAGCGGACCGATCAGACGAGGCTAGCGGCGCAGGTAGCTAATCCGCCGAAGCTTGAACATCGCGTATCGCGCGTATCGCGCAGAACGCTCAGAAGGTCGCAGATCACGCAGAGCATCGCAGATCTCGCAGATCGCGGGAATCTTGGCTCACGGGGTGACCTTTATAATGATGACGGTGTCAGATCAAGGCTTGACTGTGTTCAACGGTCGTTATGAACTGCTTCGTCGCATCGCCCGCGGCGGGATGGCCGATGTCTTCGTGGCGCGCGATGCTTCACTTTTGCGCCAGGTAGCGGTGAAGGTCTTGTTTCCCGAATTCGCTAGCGACCCCAGTTTCGTTGAGCGGTTTCGACGTGAAGCAAAAGCCGCCGCCAACCTCAACCATCCCAACATCGTTGATATCTACGACTGGGGTCAAGAGCAAGGCACTTATTACATCGTCATGGAATATGTGGTGGGACGCAACATGGTGGAAGTGCTGCGCTCCACCGGTCGGCTCAGCCCTGATCGTGCGGCTGAGATCGCTTTGGATGTGGCTGGCGCTATCAGCAGTGCCCACAACGCTGGTTTAGTGCATCGCGATATCAAGCTCGGCAACATAATCGTGAGCAACGAAGGTCAGGTGAAGGTCGCCGATTTCGGTATCGCCACAGCTTTGGCCCGATCCGCTGGCGACAATCTCAATCACATTGGCTCGGTTACGGGAACGGCGACGTATTTCTCGCCTGAGCAAGCCCAGGGTAAAGCCCTTGACGGGCGCAGCGACCTCTACTCACTGGGCGTGGTGCTCTATGAGATGGTTACTGGTGAGCCACCGTTCACCGGCGAGACCGCCACTGCGGTAGCCGTCAAGCATGTGCAGGAACGACCGCTGGCACCGTCAAAGACGGGCATCATCATCGCGGAGTCGCTTGAGGCCATAATCTTGAAGCTGCTAGCCAAGAATCCAGCCAATCGCTATCCCAGAGCAGATGATCTCTGTGCTGACCTGCGGCGTTATTTGGCTGGAACGCACAACATCAGCCGCCGTGAGGCGCAGTCGCAACCGCAACGTTCGTCTGCGCAAAGTCGTGAGGCTGTGCAAAGTCGTGCGGCTGCGCCGTGGGATCGACCTCCGCCGAATCGGCCTGCGCCAAACCCACCACCGGTCAGCACACCATCAGTCGGCGCTCGGCCGATTAGTAGTCGGCCGGGTAGTGCTCAACCGGTTAATGCTCGGCCGGTTCCGTTGTCTTCAACAGGTGCACAAACTCAAGCACCCGGACCAGCAACTCACGTTCCGCCTGCTGGTGTCGGTGACCCCTACACCACCGCAATGACCTATCCCAGCGGGGCTCGCTACACATCGCCAAGCGGAGGCGCCCCTGCTGATCCCAC
>JAPYNU010000036.1 GCA_028283245.1 Candidatus Aldehydirespirator catecholifindens
GTTCTTGACACTTCGATATTGATCGGCGAGACGCAAGGCGCTGACACTGCAACCGATCCAAGTTTTTTAACTTCTTCGTCACCTCCTTCGCCCTCTTCGCCAGCTTTTTCGCAAACCCTTTCGCCGTCGGCTGTTGTTGACATGGCACGCAGCCTCGCGCGCCAAGCTCCGTTGCTGCTGATAATCGATGAGTTCGGCAAGAACTTAGAAGCCGTGCGTGACGGAGGCGATGCTGATCCGTATTTGCTGCAGCAGCTCGCCGAGGCAGGGCAGGGATCGGGTCTGCCCATTTTTGTTGTCACATTGCAGCATCTGTCCTTTGAGGACTGTCTAGCTGGAGCAGACGACGGGCAGCGCCGTGAATGGGTCAAAGTGCAGGGCCGTTTTGAGGACGTGCCGTTCGTGGATTCACCCGATCAGACTCGATCGCTCATCGGCACCGTGTTTAGCATCAATGATTCAAGCCCAGACTCAAGTTCGAGTTCAAGCTCGCGCTCAAGCTTAAAGAATCGCATCAACTGCTGGGCACAGACCCATGCCCGTAAGTTGCGTGCTCTTGGTATTGCCGAACTGTCTGATTCGGCTGTGATCGCTTCGTGCTATCCGTTGCATCCGCTGGCGGCGCTGGTTCTGCCGGAGTTGTGCAGCCGCTACGGCCAGCACGAACGCACGCTTTTCTCGTTTCTTGCTGGCAGTCATCGCGACGGGGTTCGGTCGTTTCTGCAGTCAACCAAACTGCCGTCTCGAGGGTTGCTGCCATCTCTGGGCCTTGACTCGGTTTACGACTATTTCGTTGCTAGCGGCGCGCTCAGTATTGCGTCGGCTCGCCAGTCGAGTCGCTGGACTGAGATCGCCACTCGCTTGCGCGACTCTCACGGTCTCAGTGCCGCTCAGCAGCGAGTCGCGAAGGCTGTCGCATTACTAAATCTGGTATCCACCACAGGAACACTGCGCGCGTCGCAGTCGCTGTTGATGCTCACCGGCCGGGGCGCGGACGTGGCTCTGGCCAAACTAGAGAGCGCCGGGGTTGTCACATACCGCGATTTCGCTGACGAATACCGGATCTGGCAGGGAAGCGATATTGACGTTGGCTTGCTGTTAGATGCCGCTCGTCTGCGGGTGCAAGCTGAGCCGCTTTGTGAGATCGTGTCGGGGATCGACCGGCCCGGCCCGGTTGTTGCCGCTCGGCACAGCGCAGTGCATGACGTGCTGCGAGTGTTCAGCCGCCGCTATGTCAGTGGCAGCGAGCAGGTGACCGCACCTGACGCATTCTCGCCTTACGACGGCGAGGTGCTGCTTGTTGTTGATCCAAGCGATCAGCCGCCGAGCCTGAATCAGCCACCATCAGGGCAGAGGGTCAAGCCTGTGGTTGCTGCGATCCCGCAAGACATTTCTCGCGTTGATGCAGCGGCTCGGGAGGTGGCTGCGATGGTTTCTGCGCTTGATGATCCGAGTGTGTCTGGTGATCGGGTGGCGAGACGTGAACTGGGTGAGCGTTTAGTCCAAACCCGTGTGGCTTTCGATCATGCCCTAGCCGAAGCTTTCGGTTCCGAAGCGTGCCGCTGGGTCTTATTGGGCTGTGACGCTGGCGGCGATGTTGATGGCTCTGGCAGCGATGCAAATGTTTTTATTGAGCTTGCGGCTGGGCGAGGCAGCGCGCCCGTGTCGGCTGCTGCGGACGTCGCTTACACGTTCACGCCATCAGTCGGCAACGAGATGCTTAACCGCAGCGAGTTGACTTCACAAGGCGCCAAGTCAAGACGGCTGCTGCTTGAGGCCATGATTGAGCGGGGCAACGAAAACATCGCCGATATGGGGTTCGAAGGTTACGGCCCTGAGACTGCTATGTACCGCTCGTTCCTGCTGCACACCGGGCTGCATTCAGGTGATGGGCATGGTCTAGGGATGGTGTTCGGGCCGCCTACCGATGCCTCTTTGAAGCCTGCATGGGATGTCTTGGAGGGTGAGTTCAAGCGTTCCCAAGATCAGCGCATCAGCGTGAACGATTTGCATGCCGCGCTGATGGCTCCTCCGATCGGCATGAAAGCCGCTGTGGTGCCAGTTTTTGTGACTGCCGGGCTGCTGGCCTTCCGTGATGAGATCGCTATCTATGAGCACGGCACGTTTAAGCCGCTGCTTTCGCCGGAGCTATCTGAGCGGATGGTGCGCAATCCGATCCATTTCGATATCAAGCATTTCGCCAATACCAGCGGCGGGCGTCTCATGGTGGTTGAGGCGCTGGCTGAGCGTCTCGGACTCAGCGACCACGGCACTGCTAGTCGCCGACATCGGGTAGCCAACGTTCTTGCGGTGGTCGGCGCTCTGGTTTCGCGGATCAGCTGTCTTGATAACTATTCCCGCCAAACACGAAGCTTGAGCGCCGAGGCTTTGGCGTTGCGAGAGGCTTTGACGGTTGCGGTTGAGCCTGACGAGTTGCTATTTGTTGCCCTGCCCGAGGCTTTAGGGTTCGATCCAGTAGCAGCGGATGCCGATAAGTGCGAAGCGGCCAGCGATTTGGCGAGCGCGGTGGCTGCGGCGTTGGACGAACTGGAATCATGCTTGCAACGTTTGTTGGCTGAGTTACTGGAGTTGCTGCTTGATGCTTGTGCGGTCGGCAGCCGTATGGCGGTTGCGGGTGAGGCTGCGGCGTTGGGTGACGAGGTGCTTGATCCTGAAGTTCGGGCGTTTGTGCTGGCGCTGGCCAACTGTCCTAACGAGGGGCTCAGCACCGACACGGACTGGATCGCTGCTGTTGCCACTGTTGTGGCTCGTAAGGCACCAGCGGAATGGAGCGACGAGGACCGTTTGCGTTTCTGTCGTGACCTGCCTGAGAGACTGGCGGCGTTTCATCGGCTGGTGGCGCTGCACGCTGAACGGCGCGCCGACGGGGGAGGGCCGTTCGATGCGCTACGGGTGACCGTCACCCGTTCAGACGGCAGCGAGTACATCCGCATGGTGAGCATCGACGCAAGGAAGCGGCCTGCGTTGCTTGCTGCTCTTGACGGGGCTCTCACCGAGTTGGCTGCGATTAGCGGTTCGGCACAGCGCGCGGAGCAGAGCCTTCTTGCGTTGCTTAGTGAGCGCCTCCTTCCGGCAGCCGACGAGTCGAGTGAGGATGCAGTGCGGGAGCAACCGCTTGGGGTGGCGCAGGTTGGGCTCGCTCGGCAGTCAGCGAGTCAAGCGGGAATGCCAACCGTGTCTGTAGCCGCTGATGGTGTCGGCACTGAGCCGCGTGCGAGGGCAAGGGCCTCCGATGGGTGAGGTCAAGACCGCAGTGTGTTTGGTTACTAATGCGTTCAGCAACCGCATTCAGCGGGTGCTTTCGATGGGTGAGAGCAAGCCTGCGGTGCGTCCCCGGTCGTCGTTGTTGTCGTGTGCGAGGAGGGCAGGGGTCGCTGATGGCTGAGAGCAAGACCGCAGTGAACTTGGCATCTGAGCATCAAGACAAGGTGAACTCCACTGCTGAGTCATCGGTGCCGGTGGTTGACCGCTGCTTAGAGCCGGTTGAGGCATGGGTGACACAGTGAACTCCACTGCTGAGACACCGGTGCCGGTGCGTCACATTTGTGGCATTTCCGGTGGCAAAGATTCCAGTGCTTTGGCGGTTCACATGCGTGACCGGGTGCCGGACATGGAGTATTTCTTTTGTGACACTGGCGCGGAACTGCCTGAAACATATGAGTATTTGACTCGCTTGGAGGTGATTCTCGCCAAGCCGATCGCCAGGCTGAACGCAACGCGTGGCTTCGATCACTGGTTTGAAGTGTTCCGAGGGACGCTGCCTTCTCCGCAGATGCGCTGGTGTACCAAAAACATGAAGATCAAGCCGATTGAGGAGTGGATCGGCGATGAGCCAGCAGTGTCGTATGTGGCGATCAGAGCGGATGAGTCCAACCGCAAGGGTTATGTCTCTACTAAGCCGAATATTGAGACCCGGTTCCCGTTTGTGGAGGAAGACATTGACCACGCCGGGGTGATGAAGATCCTTGAGGATGCTGGTATCGGTTTGCCCGCCTATTACGAGTGGCGTACCCGCTCTGGGTGTTATTTCTGCTTCTATCAGCGCAAAGCCGAGTGGATTGGCCTCTCAGAGCGCCATCCCGAGTTGTTTGAGCGAGCGGTTGCTATTGAGCAGAAGGTCTTGCAGGATGCCGGAGTTGACGGCGATGCCGACTTCGGTGACCGTGCCATGCAAGGCCGTCAATACACCTGGTCCGGCGGCGAAACCTTGGTGCAACTCCTCAACCGCCGTGAGCAGATTCTCGAACGTCACGAGACAGCCATGGCCCGAGCCAACAAGACCCGAACCAACGTCCCCCTCATTGAAGCCCTAGCCGAAGCCTTCGACGAAGAAGACGACACCACCCCCTGCACAGTCTGCGCCCTATGAGTCCATCGGGTTCTCACCAGAGCGTGGACGCTTCTCGCGTCGGTCGGGGTTCTGTTGTTGACGCTGCGTATTGGCAAAACTCCAACGATTGCCCTAGCTGGACTATCCGAGTGAGTAGTCTTATGTTCAGCAATTCCAAAAGCGTGGGGCTGCCTTTTGATGTCGCAGCAGCACTTGGTTGTTCACCGGGCCAGGAACGAGTCGTCACCGTCACTCATCCACTAGGTCGCATATTGATCACGGTGGGATTGCAGGCTACTCCGAAGCAGCGAACTGTCCTGTCTGGCTTGGCTGAGGTGCTGCGACGAATTGATGTGATGGACGGAGATCTGATGAAGTTATCCGTCAATCGAGAGCGCCAACTTGAAGTCAGCAAACTTACTTCCGAGACCACGGTAACCAGCGCACGAAGTGCCATGTCTGTAGCCGCTTTGGCACCGACGGTTCGCAGTCACTATCTACGGCGAGCAGTTCCCGAATCGCAGCAGACATCAGAAACATCGCCCCAACGCAGCGTGGTAGTTCCCGGCACGGGTGTGACGGTCAATGCAGCGAGACTCTTGTCGGAGATTCTTCCTCGCTGGAGTCTTGCCATTCGATCCACAGCCCTGATCTGTGATGAGGCAGAACTCGTAGTTGCAGCCGCACGAGAGTTGCGAGGAGCAAAGAGTCTTGGCGACTTGTTGAGGCTTGATCTCGCAGACCTACTCGCCGCGGCTGAGGCGGATTCAGCACTCAATGAGATACCCCTTGAGGACGACAACCCCAGTCTTGCCGAGCGAGCAGTTGAAGCAATCGAGGCCTGCCTGGGACGCATGTCGGACACAGAGCGACTATTGGCAACGCAGCGGGTAGCTGCAAGCGAACCGAAGTCTCGTAAAGAAATTGCGGCTATGGCGGGAGTGTCACGAGAGCGCATCCGCCAACTTGATAAGCGAGTTCGTTCGGCGCTGCATACGGCGGCTGGATCAATCTTGGGTCTCTTGTCGCTGGCCGTGACGGAACGCTTGGGCTATGTAACCACCCGCCCAGAGATCGAGAACACTGTAGTGGAGTTCCTGCCATCCTCCAACTGCAACTCGGATGCCGCTCACAGCCTGACTGTGACTCGGCAATTGTTGCAGGATCGGCTCGGCTACAAGTGCCGCAATGAGCTTTGTCTGAGTCGTGAAGCTGCTCAAGCTGCTGAGACATTGAGGCACGCTGCCCAGAACCTCGTTGACGACACTGGTCTGATTGATAGCGAGCAACTCCGCCAAGCTCTAGCCCCCGAGTTTCAGGACGAAATTGAGATTCTTGTACATTGGCTCGGTTGGCACAGACTGTCGGAACGGGTAGCTACGAAAGCTACAGCGCGTGCCCGAACCAAAGCAGCACTACTCAAGATCAGCAAGCCAGCGACGAAAGCCGAACTCGCTGCAGAGTCAGGACTCACCGAGCAAAAAGTTGGTGGTGCCCTGTCAAGCATTAAATCTGTTGCTCGCGCTACTAAAGATCGCTGGGGTTTGCGGGAGTGGATTGACGATGTCTACGAAGGGATTCCCGCCGAGATCATCCAGCGCATCAACGAGGACGGCGGCTCGACACGGCTGAACCGTGTGCTGGATGAACTTCCCCGCCTCTTCAATGTCAGTGAGTCAAGCGTGTGGGCTTACTTGAACACGCCAGCCTTCATAGTTGAGCATGGATACGTCACAGAGGCGACTGAGTTTGATCTCCAATTGGGCTCGCTCACTGATGTGGTTGACGGTTTTACTGATGAGGGCGATCCGTATTGGACATTCGAGATG
>JAPYNU010000037.1 GCA_028283245.1 Candidatus Aldehydirespirator catecholifindens
CGTTCAAGATTGTGCTGTCTGACCCTGAAGGCGCAATAATCGGTGACGGCGAAGCCATCATCACCATCAAAGACAACGACTAACCCAAACCCTGCCCAGTCATCAGCATCACTGCAAGATCAAGTGGCTGTTCCACGCAATTTGAAGCACACGCTCTTTTGAGGGCATCTTCTATCCATTGCTTCGCGGGTGTGTGATAGAAACTGGACTCGTCAACTACGTACAGCAGTATGTTGGCATCTACGAGCACTTGTGCCTATCGGGCGTGAGTCCCCTCAAGCACTTCGAGGGCATCAGCCACGTTGGAAACGTCAATACGCAGCCTTAGTCGACGGGTTTGCTGCACGAACGGCTAAGCCTTGCGAAGATCAGCCCCAGTGAGTGGAGCGGTAGTCCATCATGTCGCCGCCGTGTAACTGCCGGGTGGCGTTTCCGACGCGAACCCAGAACTCCGAGTGGCTGCGGGCACCCTCTTTGGGTTTGGCGAAGACCGGTCTGCCTGACGCAGATACCGAAACAATGCACACATCTTTGCCGCCGACACTCTCAAAGCTGATGCGGACGATCCCAACCGTTGGAGTTGAGAGCGTCTCGTCAAGCATTTGACGCAGGAACAGTTCGTAGCCGTCGTTGTCCTTCTTGCGGAGAGTCTGCAAGTCTGGGTCAAGGCCAAGAACGCAGCCGTCGTCGCTGACTCCAATGAGCAGTTTGCCGCCTTGGGAGTTGAGGAATCCGCAGACTGTCTTGGCGATGATGTGCTCCATCGCCTTGTCAGATCTGTCAACATGCAGGTTCCAGCGAGCGGTTGATTTGAATTCGACGGTTTGTGACTCACCCACTCGCAGCAGTTCGATGACATCTTCTGCAGGCTCCGGCGTGCTGTCTTCCCGCAAAGTTTTGAACCCATCACGCACTACCTGAGCGAGCAGTTTTCGTCGTCGGTCGCAGAAGGTTGCATAGTCAAGTTGCTCCCAGCCGACGGGAAGGGCGTGCCAGTAGATCTGACGTTCGAGCCTGTCGGGACGCATCCGTGCTGTCATCGCCCTCCAGTAGGTGAGGGGGTCGTCAGCAGCGATGGTCGCATTGTCGGGCCAGTCAAGGTAGGCCATATTGGCGATCGCGTTGATGCTGCGGGTGCCGGTGATGCCTTTTGTGGCGAGATGCGCCTTCGGGAACAGGTGGTGACGCTCCACTGCTCGTGGAGATGCCACAGCGGGGTCGAACAGATCACGCAGACGCAGGTCACTGAACAAAGCTTCAGCGTCAAGGAGGTTCAAAGCGGCTTGATACGCTGACAAGAGCGGCGATTTGGCTGCGGACGTGTCGAGAAGGTTTGGAAGCGAAATCTCCCAGTAGTCGTTCGTGAAAGTTGCTCGTACTAGGCGGTCAAGCCCGTCACAGAACGCGTCTGCGCTCCCGTCTGCAACGGCCGAAAGTCGCCCAAGATCCGCCTCAATCTGGGTTTCGAATGAGCCTGTGTAGCGCCCTGTCGTATGAGACATGAAGAACCAACGGGCAATAACGCCTCGCAGTGTCTTGCTGTCGACTCTGAATTCGTGCTGACCGATTAGCCAAAGCACGTAGGCATAGATGACGGCATTCTGTGAAGTCACCATTCGGCTGCTGCGGAATCCCGCGTGTGCAAGGCATTTTAGGAACTCATGCCAGTTGCTCAGGTCTAATACTTGGTCCTGCGCGCGCTCCAGTTTTGCAAACTGTGCGATACGCCGGTCTTGCGAGATCGCACCTGTCTCAAGATCTTTACCCCTCAGAATGTTGTAGACATAGCGAAGCTGGCCCCGACGGAAGGCGAGCCCTACGCCCGCTCGCAGCAGTTGGTCAGGCCTCGGTTCGATGAAGGCATTCTTTGGGGATGGCTTGGCAACGGTCGGGTCAATCGCATGTCGGCAGAACTGTTCGAGTTGTTGCCGCCCTTTCTCCCAATGCACCGACATGAGCGTCAAGATGAAGTCGGACTGCTTGAGTTGCACGCCCTGAGAGTTGGTGCGTACGAAGATTTCAGCGACCTGTTCCTCGTCAGCGCTTGCGTTCAACTCGAGCACTTGTAATCGGAAGTCGCGCAGATCGCGAACCCTGTCAATGCGTTCTTCCAAGATGTCTTGTTGGTCGCTCCACTCGTCGCCGCTTTCGCTGGGGTTCGCTCCACGATATGTACCGAGCCGGTCTAGGAAGGAGCGGACCGTTGATCTGTATTTGTCGGCCCACAGCACAGTGATGTCTGCGATGTACTCGGGATCTCGCTTGATAGCTGCGCTGGCGACTTCGAAGCTCTCATCCTTGGGGCGAAACGCAATGCGAATCTGCTTCTGTCGATATCGGTTGGTAAGAATTGGTCGGCCTGTGAGCACAGCGAACAACGAGGTGAGACGTTGTTGCCCGTCCACTATCAGCAGGCGAGACACGCCTTCATTCTCGCCGCCTCCCACTTGCCGCACGCCTACCTCGGCCCCGGTCTCCCAGAACATTAAAGTTCCTACCGGAAAGCCCCGATACATTGAGTCAAAGAGGTCGCGAACTTGGGTGGAAGACCAAACGAATGGTCGTTGAATGTCTGGCAGCGCGATCTTTCCCTGCCGGATCTCCTCAATCAGAGATATCAACGGATAGCCGGTATCGCGATAGACAGTTGGTGCCATGATTGGTCCCTCCTCAATTGCGAAGGGATGACTTTACCCGCTTTGTTGTTGCTGCGCCGGGGGCTGGGTCACTGACTTGCGACACATGCACGCAACGTGATTACGCCTGGGTTTCGCATCGCTGGATGCAGTTATACAGAAGTTAGTCAGAAGTTCGGATACTTTGATAAACTTATGTAAACTATGTCAATATCGGGTTGCTTGGCAGAGGTTGACCGATGGACAGACTTGCTAATCCCTACAGGCCAGGAGCGGGAACACAGCCCGCTGCCTTGATGGGACGCGACCATCTAATCGACGACTTTGGAGTGACCTTGCGGCGAGCGGTCGACGGTCGTCCAGGCAAGAACTGCATGCTGTTGGGTCTGCGCGGCACCGGCAAAACAGTGCTTCTGAACCGCTTCATGGAGATCGCCAGTCAGGAAGGTGTCCAGACCGCGTTCGTTGAAGCCTCTGACTCGGAGAGCTTCAGTGAAATCCTCATGTTGAGGGTGTGTTAAGTCTGTGCTGGTTGCAGTAGGTGGTTGGTTAGGGAATTGACGGCAGTCCACACTGAGGCGGCTCTAGTGCTTGGTAGAGGGACTCCCTCGCGGTCTGCTTGGGCGACTTCGTTGCTGGCGGGGATTACCACATCAAGAGGCACATCGTTTTGTGCACAGAGACGGGCCAGCAGGTCTTGCTGGTTTTCGCTGACTTTGTTGCCGACACCGATCCAAGCGGCTATGCCGAGTTCATCAGCTAGGACGATCGTGCGACGGGCGGTGATCACCGCTTTGAGGCTGGGTTCCATCACAAGCACCAGCACATCGGCGTGGGCCAGAGTGCCACCAGAACGGCTCAGGTGTTCGATTCCGGCTTCCATGTCGATGATGGTGTCGTCGGTTTCGGTTTCGAGCGCTTCTCCTAGCAGGCTTCGCACCGTGGCGTGACCCCCGCAGGTACATCCTGCGGCTGCTTCGTTGACACGCAGAGCCGACATCACGGTTACACCAGAAGGGGTTTGAGTCCCGTAGTCGGCCATTAGTTCAGCCACGGTGAGATCACCGCGACTGCCCACAACAATCGACCGAGGCACCGTCGGCAAGGCCTCGGTTGCGCCATAGTCAAGCCCTAGCGACAGACCCAGGTTTGGGTTGGAGTCGGTGTCAACAGCCAGCACTCTTCGGCCTCGCTCGGTCAAAGCTCGAGCCAGCAGCGCGCTGATCGTCGTTTTGCCTACGCCGCCCTTGCCGACAACTCCGATCTTCATCGCACCTGCGCCTCAGTCATCTTGGCAACGTACCAGCCACTGCGACCACTCCCGTCACCGACCCAACTATGACACCGACGCACCACCTGCTTGAAGGTTCTCAAAAGCACTGCACCGTCTCTGGCGAGCGAGCGTCACCGTGCGAGCGTCACTTTGCCATCATTGCTCGTCCCACAGCTGCTTGCCCCAGCGAAATACCCCCGTCGTTGGGTGGAACTTGACGGTGGCTAAGCACCGTGAAGCCGCACTGTTGCAAGTCTGTGGCCAGCAGTTCCGACAGCAAACGATTCTGGAAGACCCCTCCCGACAATGCCGCAGCGCTGAGTCCCGTAGCTTCACGGGCTTGCTGCGCCGCAGCCACAGCAACATCGGCCACCCAACGATGAAACGAACCCGAAATCTCAGACGGGTGCCGACCGGCTAACAAATCGTCTGTCACGGCGATGATCAGCGGAGTCGGGTCAATCACCGCAGGAGAGCCCGCGCTGATCACTACCGGATAACGCCGCTCGCATGACCCTGCAGCCTGCTCAAGACCGATGGCGGCCTGCCCTTCGTAGCTCACGGTCTGGCGTATTGCGCACATCGCTGCCACCGCGTCGAACAGCCTGCCCAGCGATGTTGTCATCATCGCCTGGCCCGCGCGGCACTGAAGCAGAACCTGCTCAGCCTTGCTGTGATGCTCTGCCAACGAATCAAGTTGCGGCAGGTCCGTTCCGAATGCTTCGTGAAGATGAGCCAGCGCCATACGCCACGGTTGACGGATCGCAGCAGCGCCGCCCGGCATCGGCACTGCACGCAGATGAGCGAAGCGCTCATAGCCGCCAGCATCACCAACCAAGACCTCCCCGCCCCAGAGGACACCGTCAGTGCCCCAACCGATGCCATCAAAGATCAGACCGATGACTTCACCCACAAAACCCGAGTCGGCCAAACAGGAAGCCAGATGCGCGTGATGATGCTGCACACCGAGTCGGGGGGCAAGATCAACGCTGCAAGCGAACTTGGTGGACAGATACTCGGGGTGCTGATCATGAACGATCAGTTCGGGCATAGCTCGGGTCAACTCAAGTAGATCGGCTACAGCAACCTCGAAAGCGTCCAAAGCGGACGGGTGCTCCAAGTCACCGAGATGCACCGACAGATGAGCCCGATTGCCCAGAGCCAAACACACCGTGTTTTTGAGTTCAGCGCCAACCGCAAGCACCGGCGCACCGCTGTTGTTGAGCTGCAGCGTTGTCGGGGCGTAACCGCGAGCGCGGCGCAGCAACTGGAAATCTCCGTTGACGACATGAGCCACGGAATCATCGGCGCGACGCTCAATAACCCGATCGTGGCTGAGGATCGCGTCCACCAGCGGCGCAAGTTCAGCCGCCGCCACAGTGTCGTCAATGACTATTGGTTCGTCGCTGAGATTGCCGCTTGTGCAAACCAGTGCCACTCCGACAGCATCAGTTAGCAAAGCATGAAGCGGGCTCGCTGGCAGCATCACCCCCAACAGCTTCGTGTCGGGTGCCACCTGCGCCGCTACCTGCGTCGCTACCAACGCTGACTCTCGCCGAGGTGCCAGCACGATGGGGGCTTCGGGTCCACAAAGCGCCCGCTGCGCCAGATCGTCAAGCCACACGAGTTCGTTTGCTGCAGCGAGCGAAGCGACCAGCAGCGCGAAGGGTTTCTCGTCGCGCTGCTTGCGCTGTCTCAGTCGAGTCACAGCGGCTGCGTCATCGGCGCGACATGTCAGCTGATAGCCGCCCACACCCTTGACGGCGACGATGCGACCCTTTTTCAGCAGCGCTGCCGCAGCCTCCAGCGGGTCGCTGGCTTTTAGCGCTGCCGTAGCTTCTAGCGGGTCGCCAGCCTCCAGTGTTGCCGCAGCTTCTAGCGTGCCGCCGTGACAAGCTTCTCCTGTGCTAAAGCGAAGCGACAGCTGCGGGCCGCAGTCAGCGCAGCAGACAGCTTGGGCGTGATGACGCCGATCCGTCGGGGCGAGATACTCAGCTTCGCATAAGTCGCAAAGCGCAAAGCGAGCCATTGAAGTGCGTTCTCGGTCATAAGGCAGGCGCTGCACCACCGTGTAGCGGGGTCCACAGTCGACGCAACATGTGAAGGGATAGCCGTAGCGGCGGTTACCGGGGTCGCGGATCTCAGCAAGGCACGCCGAGCAGGCAGATGCGTCCGCAGGAACGCCAGCAACCACCGTGTCGCTGCCGCCTGAACTGCCAGCAATCAGAAACTTGCGGTCGTGGTCAACGCAGGGCATCACCGTCGAATGCAGCGACTCCACTCGCGCCAGCGGAGGTGCCTCGGCGGCGACCCGGTCAACGAATACGGCAAGATCATCTTGAGTGCCCTGAATTTCGCACCAGACACCGTTGTCATCATTGCCAGCAGCACCGGTCAGTGACAGTTGTAGCGCTAGGCGATGCAGATGCGGCCGGAAACCCACGCCCTGCACAGTGCCGGTGATGCGCAGACGGAGTCGCTGCACAGCGCGGAGGTTACCGAGCCTTTGCAGTTCTGAGCACGAAATCGCAGGCTCAACAAAACAGGCTCAAAGAAGAGCCGCTTGGCTCCTCTCAATATCGCAGGTGACAGGACCTATCTGCCAGCAAAACCATGCAGTTGGAACATTTATAGATATAGCTCTAAAGTCTTGAGCTATGCATTTACGTCGAATCCCTTATCTCGCCCTAGTCCTAGCGCTGCTCGCTTTTTTGCTGACACCTTTCGCTCACGCCCAAGACGAAGAGGTCGTGGTTCGTGTGGGCTTGCACGCTGCCGAAAAGAACCTTAACCCGTTCATCGTTCCCCAGGCGCTGCCATTGACGCACGATTTCACGATGCTGGTTTACGACACGCTTTTCTGGTCACAGAGCCGCATTGATCCCGAGCCTTGGCTGGCGACCGGCGCTGAAGCATCCGATGACTTCCGTGTTTGGACTGTGTCGCTGCGCGATGACGTTGTCTGGCATGACGGCGTTGCTTTCACCGCCGAAGACGTGGCTTTCACTTTCCAGTACTTCGCTGATGACGCTGGCCCGGGACGTTACGGCCATCACATTTATGACCATCCAGTGTTTGAATCAGCGACGGTCATTGACGACACCACCGTTGAGCTTCGCTTTGAGGATCCAGTGTCAACCTTCATGATGTTGCCCGGCGGTGACGCTCCGATACTGCCCAAACACATCTGGGAAGGCGTTGAAGATCCGCGTGCTGACGCCACTTCGCTGCCGGTCGGAACAGGCCCCTACGTGATGGTTGACTATGAGCCCGGCACCTCATATCGCCTGGAAGCCAATCCCGACTATTTCTTGGGGCCACCCCTAGTCGACACGCTGATCATGCCGGTGGTTAGAGACTCTCAGGCTGCTTTCGCAGGGCTCCAAACAGGTGCACTCGATTTCGTCACTCGCAACCTGCCAGCACCGCTGGTGCCTCGAATGCAAGAAAACAACGAAATTGAGGTGATCACAGGCAGCCGCATGCAGTCGCTGTATCTGATGTTCAACACCCGCAAGCCGATCCTGTCAAACCCGACAGTGCGTAAAGCCATGAGCATGGCGCTGGACCTTGAAGCCATTGTCAACATTGTTGAGGGAGGCTTAGGACGTCCAGGAAACGACACTTGGACGCATCCCGATTCGCCTTGGGCGCACCCTTCTGGTGGTCACACCTTTGACGTGGCCGCCGCCAACGCAATGCTTGACGAAGCTGGCTACGCGATGGACGGCGATACGCGTCGCAGCCCTGAAGGCGCACGGCTGGAGTTCACGCTGCTCGTCAACGCAGCCGCTCCGCCACAGATCCGATCTGGAGAACTGGTCGCTGAGCAGCTTTCTGCCATAGGTGTTGATGTCACAGTCGAACCGCTGGACGCGCCTGCCATCACCGCAGCCCGCCGCCCGGGGCCTGACGGACCGCCAAAAGTGGAAATGTTCATCGCCGTGTTTGAGTCGCACGCCCACGCTGATCCTGATCATCTATTCTTCTTCTTTCACACCCCAGGCCGAGGCGTAGGCGGGATTTTCAGCGGCTATTCCAACCCCGAATTTGATGCTGTGCTCGATTCTGCCTTAGGGGTGTCGGTGCCCGAGAAGCAAGAACTGATCAGCCAAGCGCAAGAAATTTTTGCTGCTGAAGCACCGGCAGTGGTGCTGTATTACCCCGACGGACGTTGGGGTTATCGCCCTAGCGCGTATGACGGGTGGATCAGCGACCCAGGCCACGGAGTGTTCACCAAACGTTCGCTGCTGGCACCGTATGCGGCGGTTGCAGCTTCACTCGAAGCTTCCGACTCCGAAGGCGAAGGTGAAAGCGAAGGCGGCGTTTCTGGTGATTCTGCTTCTGGTGAGGCCGACACTGGCGACACCGACGGATCTGCTGGTGACGCGGCGGCTGATTCCACAGACTCCGAGGAGTCCACGGCGGCAGCCAACAGCTCAGATGACGCTTCTGAGAATGCTGACGCGCCACAAGCAGCCGATGAGATGGCGGCTGATTCAGATGAGCCCGCTGAAGCTTCTGCTGACACTTCAACAGCCGCTGCCACTGACAGTGGCACATCAGCGCAAGACGCGTCAGATGACGGCGACTCAGATGACGATGGCGGCGCTGCGACAGTGGTGACTGCGGTGGTAGTGCTGGCTGTCATAGCTGCGATAGCGGCGTTCGCCGTGGTGCGACGCCGTGGGCAGCAGGGCACCGTCGAAGACTGAGCCCGGCACCGCCTCAAGGCGGCGACGCTCTGGTGTCGCGCGTCTGCTGAGGCTGGGTTCGCAGTATGCGGCGGTGATCCTTGCCGCGTTGGTGGTCAACTTTGCGCTGCCGCGGCTGGCACCCGGTGAGCCAGCTGACTATCTCGTCCCGCCGGATTCAGGCTCAGTCGAAGATGCCGTGCGTCAGTCAATGCTGGAACGTTTCGACCTTGACGGCTCAGCCTGGCAGCAGTTCGGTAGTTATCTAGGCAACCTGTCACAAGGCGATTTTGGCATCTCGGTTCGTGACGGCAGGGCCGTGTCGGAGGTGGTCGGTGAGCGCCTTTGGTGGTCGCTGCTTTTGGTGGGCACGGCGGTGGCAGCGTCAACGATTCTGGGGGTGATGCTGGGTTTCGCTGCTGGCTGGCGACGCGGGTCACGGCGCGATGTGTCGCTTCTGGCTGGGGTTTTGGCAGTGGATGCGCTGCCAGCATTTTTTGTTGGGCTGATGCTGCTGCTGGTGTTCTCGGTGCAGCTTGAGTGGCTACCCGTCTACGGGGCCGTGTCACCCGAGGCGCTCGGTGGCTGGGACTGGATCGTTGACGTTGCGAAACGTTTGGTGATGCCTGCGGTGACTCTCACATTCGTTGGCCTGGGATCGGTGTTCGTCGTGGCTCGCTCGGCGATGATTTCCGAACTCGGCGAGGACTACGTGTTCATGGCCCGCGCCAAAGGGCTGTCGGATCGTGCCGTCAGGCGTCACGCTGCTCGCAACGCCATGATCCCGGTATCTACCGTGGCGCTGCTGGGGTTCTCCACGTTGGTGGGAGCAGCGACCGTGGTTGAAAGCGTTTTCTCGTATCCAGGTCTTGGTTCGCTGGCTTTTGATGCTGTTAGAGCCCGCGACTATCCAGTGCTTCAAGCGGTGTTTGTACTGCTGTCGCTGACTGCGGTGGCCGCCAACCTGCTAGCAGATCTGCTTTATCCGGTGATTGATCCGCGGGTGCGCCGAGCGGGTTCGTAATGCGATCGAATACGAAGTATCGCACTCGGCTGCGTCCGGCCACGCTGGTTCTGGCGTTGCTCGGCGCGGTGATGCTGATGCTGGTGATTGGTGCGGCTGTATTTGCTGATCTGCTGGCATCACATCCACCCGACCGAACAAGTGGGTTGCCATACCAATCCCCTTCAGCGCAGCACTGGCTGGGCACCGACGATCTAGGCCGCGACCTTTGGGCGCAACTAGTGTTCGGTGCCCGAGTGTCGCTGCTGGTGGGATTAATCGCAGCTGTGGCCGCGACACTGCTTGGCACTGCTGCTGCTTTGCTCGCTGGCTGGCACCGCGGCTGGGTTGATGCGGCGATCATGCGGCTGGTTGATCTGACACTGTCGCTGCCGTTTTTGGTGCTGGTTCTGGTGTTGGCCGCCTATTTTGGGCGTGGTCTCGAGGTGCTGATCGTGTTGATTGCGGGAGTGCTGTGGGCACGCCCGGCGCGGCTGTTACGCAGTCAGGTGCTGAAAATCTCGGAGTTCGGCCACACCGAAGCCGCACACGCCATGGGGTCGGGCCCGTTGCGGATCATGACGATCCATATCGGCTGGCGCTTGGTGCCTCTAATCGTGTCGCAGCTGGTGAGAGCAGCCGCAGTAGCGGTGATCGTGCAGTCAGGTGTGGCGTTTCTGGGTTTGGGCGATCCCGGTCGGGTTAGCTGGGGTTCGACGCTCTACTTCGCCAACAACGGCAGCGCCATCCTCACCGATGCTTGGCTTTGGTGGATTGTCCCTCCAGGCGCAGCATTGACGATTCTGATCGTCGGGCTGGCTTTTGTGGGGTTTGCGTTTGAGGAGTTGGCCGATCCGCAGCTGAGCAGCCACGGCTGGAGGCCCCCTAGCCACCGTCGCCTCAGCGAAACGATGCCAGAGTCGTGTGACCCCGAGGTGCGTCTTGATGTGCGCAACTTGTCGGTGAGCTTTGATGAGGCAACGGTGGTACGCAATGTCGACTTGCGGATCAAACGAGGCAGAACCCTGGGGCTGGTGGGCGAGTCGGGGTCGGGAAAGTCCACGCTGGGACTAGCAGTTCCAGGACTGGTGGCTCATCCGGGCCGGATCGAAGCAGCCGCAGTGATGTTCGAAGACCTTGACTTGCGTCGCCTGGGTAGGCACGGCTTGGAGAAGATCCGTGGCCGTGATGTAGCGATCGTGCCGCAGGCGGCAATGAGCGTGCTCAACCCCACAATGAACGTTGTTGCTCAAGTAGTTGAGTCGGCGAAGCTGAGAGCTGAAACTTCAGCCACTTCAGGCGCCACTGAGCGAGCGAGTGAACTGCTGACGCGAGTCGGTCTCCCGACCGAGCGCCATTGTGCTTTTCCTCATCAGCTCAGCGGCGGGCAGCGTCAACGGGTGGTGATCGCCATGGCTGTCGCCAATCAACCAAAGCTGGTGATCGCTGATGAGCCGACCACAGGACTTGATGTCATCAATCAGCAGGCCATTCTCGATCTGCTGGACGAACTCCGCCGCCGGTTGGGTTTTGATCTTTGGCTCATCTCACATGACCTACCGCTGGTTGCGTCTCGGGCTGATGACCTCGTGGTGATGTACGGCGGTCGTGTAGTGGAAGCCGGTAGCGCTGTTCAAGTAGCGCAAAACCCGCAACATCCCTATACGTCGCTGCTGCTTAAAGCGTTCCCCTTGCTGGGTGATGCTGCTGTGAGCCTGCGTCCAGTGCCCGGTGAAGTCCCTGACCCTCGCAACCTGCCGACCGGTTGCGCTTTCGCGCCGCGCTGCCCACACCGCCGCGATGACTGCCTACAAACTGTGCCTGCGCCACGACTGATCGGCGAAGCAACTGTGGCTTGTCATCACGCGCCACTGCCCCAAAGCGTCCCGCTGCCTGCGTTCACAGTTTCCGCCGACGTGTCTTCGTCTTCTTCAAGCTCAGATTCCGACCCTATGTACAGTCAAAGTGCCCCCAACGCGAACCGGTTCCTCAGCAAGACCGACCCGCTGCCACAGCCTGGCTTGTTGGCGGCAAGCGGCGACTCATCGCCTTATGCGGCTCTGAGTTTGACTGATGTAGGGGTGATGTATTCAAGACAAGCGCTGCGGCGCCGCAACGCAGAAGCAGTCCATGCCCTACATAAAGAGTCACTTGAGGTCGCTGTCGGTGAGTCCGTCGCCATCATCGGCCGTAGCGCGGCGGGCAAATCCACTATTGCACGACTGGCGGTAGGGCTCGTTCAGCCAACTAGCGGCTCACTGACGCTGTTGGGGCATGACTTGGCGGAGTTGTCAAGGCGGCAGCATCGTCAACTGCGACGAAGTGTGCAGATGGTGTTTCAGGATCCGTATGAGTCGCTGCATCCCAACATGACGGTGGTTTCGCTGGTCGGCGAGCCGCTGGCCATCGCCGGAATGCCGCGTCGTGAGCGCACACAGCGGGTGCTTGCAGCGTTGCAGCGCTTGGGGTTGACCCCAGCCGAGAGCTTTCTTTACAGGCACCCCAAGACTCTCAGCGGCGGGCAACGCCAGCGTGTGGCTCTAGCCCGAACTCTGGTAGCCGAACCGGAACTCATCGTCGCTGACGAACCGGCATCAATGCTTGACGCGTCACTCAGAGCGACTGTGGCCACGCATCTGCTTGAGGTTCGTGAAGCGCTGGGTGCAACGCTGGTATTCATCACTCACGACATTTCTCTGGCGCGCCTAGTGACTGAGCGGATTGTAGTGCTATGTGAGGGCCGCGTAGTTGAAGACGGCCCCTCACAGCAGGTGATCGAATCGCCGAAACATCGAGAGACTCAAGCATTAATCCAAGCCGCGAGCCGCAGCCACCATCTGGTGCCAGCCCCAGATAAAGCCTCAAGTTGCTACGGTCGCTCAACGCCACGCTGAGCGGCACCGGTAGGTAAGGTGCGCTGTATACAGGAGGAAATCTTGACACAGCGCCGCAAATTGATCTTCTTCACCACAGCGGATCCCCGCAATGACTGCGGTGCGCTGTTTCGTGCCTATCACTTCGCAATGGCAGCAGCTACGGCCGGACTCGAAGCAGAAGTACGCCTCGCAGGCGATGCCGTAGCGGTCGCCGATCTTGAAGTAATCCCCGATACTGAAATGGGCCGAGATGTGCGCCAGAAGGTTGCCTCGGGCCGCGAAGCATCCTTCGCTGTGTCGTTTTGACCGTATTCAAGCGATGCCCGTGGGGTATCAGCGCAGGCGGCTGCCAGTGTCGGTGCCGACTTTCGTTACCTCGGCGAAATCCTTACCGAGGTAGCTGACGGCACCTCGGAACTAGTCTTCGTAGGTGGCTAACATCGCAGCAATCCCGGCTAACTCGGCTATATGGCCGATATATGGCCGAGACCGCTCTTGCAGACTCTGAGAGTGTTGCAGAGCCGTTGGCTTGGCAGACTCAGCCTCAATGATTCGGATTGCTTTTGTGGGCAAGGGAGGTGCAGGCAAGTCCACCATTGCGGGCACGTTCGCTCGGCTGCTAGCACGCCGTGGCGAGCCGGTGCTGGCATTGGACTCAGATCCGATGCCGGGTATGCCGTATTCACTTGGCGTAGCGGTGGATGATCATCCCATACCCGAAGATGTGGTGGTCGCTGGCAGCGAAGGCCAACCCAGATGGGTGTTGCGACCCGGTCTTGATGCCTCTGAGATGATCGCCCGTTATGCGGCGCAGTGCCCTGACAGTGTCCGTTACTTGCAGTTCGGCAATCTTTGGGGTCCGGTCGTGCGGTTGCAGCAAGCCCAGTTCGCCTGGAGTCAAGTGGTCGCCGAGCTAGATGCAGAGCAATGGCATCTGGTCGGTGATCTGCCGGGAGGCACCCGTCAAGCCATGTTCGGCTGGGCTAAATACGCCGACACGGTGTGTCTCGTGGTGGAGCCGACCGTCAAATCGCTGCACACGGCGACCCGTCTGGTGAAGCTGACGCAAGCCGAATGGGGCCCTAGCCGTCTTGTGGTGATAGTCAACAAAGCCCAAGACCACGCCGATGTGGACCGAGTCAGCAAACGGCTGGCCGTCGAGCCCGCCGCAGTTGTGCCTCATGATCCTGTGGTGGCGCAAGCTGATCGTCAAGGCGCAGCCCCGCTAGACGCATCGCCCGCCGGTGCTTTCGCACAATCAGTGGAGGCGCTGGTTGAACAAGTTACGGCGCTTTACTCTCGCCATTCTCACCCCTGAGGAGGTGGTGCCATGAAAATCGCGGTTGTCGGCAAAGGCGGCGCTGGCAAGACCACAACCAGCGCTGTGCTGGCACGCTCTCTCGGGCAGCGTGGTTTGCCTGTTGTAGCTCTTGATTGCGACACCAACCCCAACCTCGGCTTGTCGTTAGGCGTGGGTGACAACGAAACCGAACACCTGCTGACTTTGCGTGAGATGCTCGACACCGGCGAAGCCGAGCACGCCCCCAGCTTCGGCGAGATTCTTGAGCGCTACGGCACCGACGCACCAGACAACGTTCGTCTGGCGGTGATTACCCGCATCGAGAACCCTGAGCCTGGTTGACCTTGATGCGGGTTGTCAGCCGAGCAGTTGCTCGGCTTCGCCGAGGCCGATGCCGCCACTATCGTCGCAGACCTTGAGGCTGGCATCGGCACTTTGACGCGGCTGGCACCCGCAGCAGTGGATGCCACAGTGGTGGTGGTAGAGCCAACCCTGCGATCCATTGATGTCGGCCGCCGAGCGGTGTCGGTGGCTGAAGAGCAGAGCCAAGGCCAAGTGGTGATTGTCGCCAACAAGGTTGCCGATGAGCAGGATCGGATCCGCATCATCGAAGCTTTTGGTGAAAGGCCGCTAGTGGTGGTTCCAGCCGACACGGCAGTTGATGCCGCTGACAGGCTTGGCATTTCACCGCTTGACCATGAGCCTTCCGCTCCGGCTGTGGCGGCGATCAAGGGACTAATCGAACTGCTAGGGCTCGACACAGCGCTCTAGCCCTGAAGTCTCAACGGTGGCGACGATCACCTGAGGCGGTATCGCATCGCACTCGACGCAGAGGTCTGGCGATGTGTATCGGTAGCGGCTAGAATGTCTGGTGATGTGGCTCTGGTGGATCGGCAACGCGGTGCTGTTGGTGGCGGTTGTGCCTGTTGTGCTGCTGCTCGCCAACCGGGTGATGCGCCCTGCGTTGGAGATCAAGCGCTATGCCGCAGACATCGTTGAGCATGGTGCTGGGTTAGACAAGAACCTAGAGCCCGTACCGGCTGTGGCCGATACCCGTGACCTAGTTTCGGCGGCTAAAGGTCTTGCGGTTCGCTATGTCAACGCAGCAGGGCCTCTGCTGTGAGTGACGCTGCGCTCAACGACTTGACGGTAGGAGTGTGAGCTGATGCCAGCCACAGCTGTTGTGACAGTGGTGCTTGCGCTGGTGATTGCGGCTGCGTTGGCCTACTACTTGACCCGTGTGGTGATCGTGCTGCGAGCCGTGAACGACTCACTTGGCAAGATCACTACGGCGGTGCGTTCTATCGCTGACCGCACCGCACCGCTTGGTGAGCTTCTGAGCCCGGTCAAGACCGACCTTGAGACGGTGGCCGACACTCTCGACTCGGTCGCGGCGAGCCTAACCCCGCAGGCCAAAGCAAGCTGATCAGCTAGCGGTGTCCCACCATAGGGTCACTCGTTCACGCGTGAACGGGTTTTGAGCTACTAGTTCAGCCACCTCGGGTTCGCGTTCGGGTGGCAGACAAAGGTTGCGGCACCATTGAACCGCCTCAAAAGCCTGCCTCTTTTCGGCTCGTGGATCATCACCGAGCAGCGACTCCTCCACCACTGGATTGAATCCGGCTTCAGTCACAGCCTCAACAGCGGTTGCTGCGGTTGGTTCATGTGGCCGGTCAAGCCCCCAGAAGTGATGCCACAGCATCCGGCGACGGTCCTGCGGATGTTTGGGCGTGATCTCGATCACCACCCGGCGTCTCGCTTTGGCGTTCAGCGCAGCAACGAACGACACAATGTCAGCGATGTTGTAAAGAACGTTGTGGCACACCACCACATCAGCAACAGGCACCACATCAGCGGTTTCGGGCCATGACCCTGCGTGAACCTGCGCCGCAATACCGCGCTCGGCTGCGGTGGCTACGAACAGTTCAAGCATGTCGTCTTGACGATCAACACCGATCACTTCAGTTGCTGGGGGTGCCACAGCGAACGCCGCCGCCCCGCCCCCGCAGCCAACATCAAGCACCGAACCTCCATCATTGAGCGCTTCGCCAGCTCGGCGATTAGACAGCGAAAGCTCGAAAGTGCCGGGAGCAGGCGCAGCAAAAATCTCTGGCGAAAACACAAAAGGCTGCCGGGGAGCAGAACCGAGGATCTCTTGAGGAATAGCCCAGTCAGCCATCTGCCGGGCCCAGCGCTGCGTAGCAGTCTCAGCTTGGTTCATCAACCAAACCTAACGGACCAGCGCTTTTGAGGCTTGCCGCAATGTTGAACCAAGATGTCACCTAGCTGATTCGTTGCGGTCGACGACAGTCACGCAATGAACTAGTTGTGTTTGAGTTCTTGTTGAGCCTGCCTGCGTGAGCTTCGGCTCACCACGTTGGGCTGGATCGTGGGACTCGGTGGGTGGGTGTTAGCCGGCGGTGGTGCTGGTTGCTGGCAGGCTGCCGCACGGCTCGCCCTGCCCGGTGTAGACACCTGAGACTATGTACCAGCCGGATTCGCGACCCAACTGGTTGAACGAAGTGACGGTCAAACGCACTGGAACGCCCGGCTGAATATCAAGAGCCCGAGCAGCCCAACGGCTGCCACCTGCACGGGTGGTGTCTATCTCGTTGACTGTGTATTCGCTGTTGGTGATCATCGCACCACCCGACTCCGACACGTAGACCCGTATTTTTGACACTTCAGCGGGATTGGGCAAGGCATCAAACTCAACATTGAGTTCGTTGGGTGCGTTGCCGCCTCGGCACGCCACATTGCTTGGTGCTACTGGTGGTGCCACAGTCTGAGGTGGCGGTACTGTAGTGCTGGTAGTTATTGGGGTCTCTACAGGAACCTGATCCTCGCTGACGGGAGGCACCTCAACAACGAGTGGCGGTGTCGGTTGAGTCACTAAAAGCTGCGTAGTGGTGGTGACAATTGACGCTGTCGTGGTGGTTGATTCATCAACTGCACCGTCGTCGTTGTTGTCACCGTCGTCGTCACTGCATGCCGCAGCAACCAACGCAAGCGCGAGAACCGCCGCCGCAAACCGCAATGAACGCATAGGGAACTCCTTTGTTGCAGCAACCCGTGTGGCGGACTTGGCTCTGACGGATGACAAAGCCGAACCCGTATCTGCAATCATAGGCTGCGGTGCGGTGGTTACAAATGTTTAAGCCAACACCTATCCACAATCGTTGGCGTTCAGCGCCCGTTTAGCTGCGGTTCAAGGGTGGTGACATATGGTTTCTAGGGTGGTGACAAATGGGACAAATAGTGAGTCAAGACATATCAACACCGAGAGATGAACTCTGCGAGTTGCTGGCAGGCGCTGATCCCGCGTCTCGGCTCTGGTCGGCTATCGACAGCGGGCGCATGGCAGAACTCGTTCCCGAGCTCCCGCTGCTGAGGATGGAACAAGACCCGATCCACCGACACAAAGATGTGCTGGCGCACACGGTGGCGGTTGTGGCCAAGACTCCCGACGATGTCATGGTGCGCTTGGCGGCGTTGTTCCATGACATCGGCAAGCCCCAAACCCGCAGCTACGAACACGGTGAAGTGACTTTCCGCCATCACGAAGCGGTTGGTGCGCGCATGACCCGTCGCCGTCTGACCGAACTCGGCTTTGACGAGGCGATGATTAACGATGTCAGCGAACTGGTGCGGCTGTCGGGTCGTTTCAAGGGCTATGCGTCGGGCTGGAGCGACTCTGCGGTTCGTCGTTACGCACGAGATGCTGGGCCACTGTTGGGACGTCTCAATCAGCTTGTTCGCTCGGACTGCACCACCCGCAACCGCGCCAAAGAGGCCGACCTCCACCGCCAGATCGACGACCTTGAGTGTCGCATAGCTGCTTTGGCCGAAGCCGAACGTCAAGCAGCGCAGCGCCCCCAAATCGACGGCGACGCGGTGATGGCTCATCTTGGGCTGTCGCCGGGGCCGGTAGTGGGTCAGGCATTGACCTGGCTGCTGGAACTCAAACAATCCGAAGGCGAACTGCCTACCGAGGAACTGCTGCAACGCCTCGACCAGTGGTGGGTCGAGCAACACTGTCGAGAATCGCTGTAACCCCGGTAGCCTGCGTCGGGATTTTCATCCAGCAAAGCAACTTTTAGCAAAGCAAAACACAGCTAGACACGACACAGCAAGACGTATAACCAGACCAGATTAGAAAAGCAAGCCAACCAACAGTAAAGCAAGGAGCAGGCGTGACTTATCGGGCCGAATACCTGTGGATCGACGGAAACGAGCCGGTGGGCGAGATTCGCACCAAAACCAAGATCCTCAAGAACGATGAAGAGCCCCCGATCTGGGGATTCGACGGGTCTTCCACCAATCAGGCCACCGGCGATAACTCCGACGTGGTGCTCAAACCCGTGTTCACCTGCGGTGACCCTGTGCGCGGCGGCGACAACATTCTGGTGCTGTGTGAGACTCTGCTCACTCGTGACCTGTCGCCGCATCCCACCAACCGGCGAGCTGAGTGTGTGGCCGTCTATGAGAAATACAAGGATCAAGACCCCTGGTTCGGTATGGAGCAGGAATACACGCTGCTTGATGCCATCACCCGCTGGCCAGCCGGTTTCCCTACTGCAGGCTTCCCACCACCGCAAGGCCCCTACTACTGCGGCGTGGGCGCAGGCCGGATCTCAGGCCGTGAACTCATAGAAGAGCACACCACAGCCTGCATTGAAGCTGGCTTAACCATCGCTGGCACCAACGCCGAGGTGATGCCTGGGCAGTGGGAGTTCCAGATCGGCCCGCTGGACACTGTCACAGTGGCTGATCACATTTGGGTAGCCCGTTATCTGCTGTTCCGTCTCGCTGAGAAGCACGGCATTGAAGTGACTATCGATCCCAAGCCGATGCTCGGTGACTGGAACGGCGCAGGGATGCACACCAACGTTTCCACCAAATCAATGCGTGAAGGCTATGAGCCGATCATTGTGGCTTGTGAGTCGCTGGGCATGGCTGGCAAGCCCGAAGAGCATCTTGCTGGCTACGGGGCTGGCATTGAGTTCCGTCTCACCGGTGAGCACGAAACCGAGCGCTACGACCAGTATTCCTACGGAGTGTCCGACAGGGGCGCGTCGGTGCGGATCCCCTGGCAGGTCGCCCGCGACGGCAAGGGCTACATCGAAGATCGCCGGCCTAACGCCAACGCAGATCCGTATTACGTGACCACGCTGCTGACGAGGACCATCTGCGAGGCGCTCGTTGGCTTCGACTGAGTCGGGCGCGGCGCGGTCAGTTAATGGCGCGGTCAGGTAATACTGCCGCGCGCTGTCGCAATGCACTCTGACAACTCGGGCGACGCTATTAGCAGTCCCGGCGTTGCGCCTAGTCATCTGAGGGTGGCTGTCTGTCAGATCAACCCAACTGTCGGCGACTTGGTCGCCAACGCAGATCTGATCGCATCAGCGTTGGCCCGCGCCGAGGCAGCAGATGCGGACGTGGCAGTGTTTGGCGAACTGGCACTGACGGGCTATCCGCCCGAAGATCTGGTGTTCCGCCCAGGATTCGTTGCCGAGGTGCGTGAAGTGCTTGAAGGCTTAGCGGCGCAGACCCGTGATTGTGTTGCAGTTGTGGGTTTCGTTGACGGGGCCGGTGAACCGTCGCGGCAAGTGCCTGACATGGCCGGTGTTGAGAACTTCAGCAACGCTTATAACGCTGCGGCGCTTTGTGCGGCTGGCGAAGTGAGCGGCGTTTGTCGCAAGCGTCACCTTCCCAACTACGACGTCTTTGATGAGATGCGCCATTTCGGTGTGGACGCAGAACCGTCCGCGCTGTTTGAGATCGGTGGGGCGCTGGTCGGAGTGACGATTTGCGAAGATGCTTGGGTTCCCGACGGGCCGGTGAGCGAACTGGCTCAAGCAGGTGCGCAACTGGTGTTGAACCTCAACGGCTCGCCTTTCAGGGTTGACAAGCAGGCCGCCCGTGAGCGGGTCATCGGCCAGCGTTCAGCAGCGGCAGGCGTCGGGGTTGTGTGTGTCAATCTGGTCGGCGGCCAAGATGCGCTTGTTTTTGATGGCGGTTCCTTCGTGGCTGGTGCCAACGGTGAGACTTTGGCTCGCTGCGAGTCGTTCGCGGAGTCGGTAAACGTCTTCGACGTTGAACTATCACAACGCCGCATCGCTTCACCTGATACGGCGATTTCATCTGATACCGCAACGACTTCACCTGACACGGCGACTTCACCTGACACGGCGACTTCACCTGACGACGCAGCGACTTCATCTGATACAACCAAGCGCACGGTCGTGTCGGTGACACCTCCGGTTGCGCTGCCACGCAGTCCCGAACACTCACAACACTTGGATGCTCCGCTCGTGCCGCTGCTTGGCTGTCAAGCCCAACGCTGGGCCGCCTTGACTTTGGCTACTCGTGACTACGTTCACAAGAGCGGTTTCAGCGATGTATGCCTGGGCTTGTCAGGAGGGGTGGACTCTTCACTGACTGCGGCTATCGCAGCGGACGCGCTTGGCGCTGAACATGTGCATGGCGTGTTGATGCCGTCACGCCACTCAAGCGATCATTCGCTGCGAGATGCCGAGAAGCTCGCGGCCAACCTCGGCATTGATGCTCGCACTGTCGGCATCGAACCAGCCCATTCAGCCTTGACGACGATACTTGAACCGGCTCTAAGCGCCAGCCTGATGCCCGGCAGCCTCACCGACCAGAACCTGCAGTCGCGCATCCGCGGAACCACCCTTATGGCCATGGCGAACGAACACGGTTGGCTGGTGCTAACCACCGGCAACAAGAGTGAGTTGGCTGTGGGATATTCAACTCTTTACGGCGACACCGCCGGAGCGTTCGCAGTGATCTCAGATCTGTGGAAGCTTGAGGTGTATCGGCTGTGCGTGTGGCGCAACCAGCAGGCTGGTAGCGAAGTCATCCCCGAAACGGTTCTCGCAAAGGCACCTTCGGCTGAACTAGCACCGGGGCAGCGAGACGATCAGTCGCTGCCGCCTTATGAGGTGCTTGACCCGATCCTGCGCGCTTACGTGGAGGAGCTTCGTAGCATTGTTGAGATACAACAGATGCAGCCTGAATCTGCACAGATGGTGGCTCAAGTTTGCCGCATGGTTGATGCCGCCGAATACAAGCGCCGTCAGACACCGATCGGCCCCAGGCTTACAGCACGAGCTTTCGGTCGTGACCGGCGCATGCCGATCATCAGTCGTTACCGATCTCTCGGGGTTTCGTGACCGCAACAACCCGAGCACCGTCACCTCAGCATCACGCACCTCAGCGCCACGACGCTAAGCGGTGTTACCGATCGTTGGGGGTTTCGTGACCGCAACAGCGAGCTACGGCTATTCGTTGGGTCAAACAGCCCGGCTGGTGTGTTCGCTGCGCTGGCTGTGCTCGCGCCTGTCAGAGATGTTTGAGAGCTGGGCAGCCCAAGCAGCAACTGCGGCCGCCGAGACCGACGACTCTGCCGATGCCGCTGCCAACGATGCCGACGCTGCCGGTAAGGCTGTGGCACTTGAGTTGCGGCAGCTGGGCCGCAGGCTTGGCGATCATCGCGCGGTGCTCAACGGCCTTCAGCCGGATTCTGAGAGGCTGGCCCCTTGGCGCGAAGCCGCCCCAGCACACCCGGCACTGATCGCAGCACTTGACACGATCGCCGCAACCACCGACAGCTCGCAACGTCTTGACATTGCCCTAGAACTGCTTGTGCCGCAGTTGCGCAACGCTTATGGGCAGATATGCGAACGAGCAGCAAACCACAGCGATGGCGCTCTTATCACAACCGCCGAGACGTTCAGGTCCGAACTGCAGCGCCACTATCGCATTGGACGGGCGGGCCGCAGCAACGAACAGCGTTCGAGCGCCGTCACTGAAGCTGAGCGCACTCTTGCGGCCGCAGGAGGCCTAATCCCATCGGAGGTCTTGTGCAGCCCGGACTGGCCATGACCGCTACAGGATCGACGCTGCCGGTCGCTACAAGACTGACGCCGCTGGTCGCTACAGGATTGAGCTAGTGCGCGTATTTGAGTGCATCACGCACCTAGACGAGACAGCCTGCGTGCCTGCTGAGTTTCAGCAGTTGGCAATAAGCACAATGTGGGTATCGTCTAGTTCGGCAATGGCGTGCAGGGCAGCGGTCGTTCGCGGCCGGCTCTTTTGACCCGTAGTGAGGCGACGTGGTTAAGGTCAAAGAGCGAGTCGAGCGAGATGACGACGACTTGGTACGTCTCTATCTCAGCGACATAGGCCAGTATCCGCTGCTCACCAAAGATGACGAAGTTCGGCTAGCGCAAGAAATCGAATCTGGTGTCGCAGCCCGCAAAGCGCTGAAGGAGGCTGTGTCTGGCTCTTTGAGCGATCACCGGCGCCGTGAACTGCGTCGTAAGGATCGGCTGGGCTTGGAGTCCGAGCGCACCTTTGTGCAGTCGAACCTGCGGCTGGTGGTCTCGATCGCCAAGAAGTATCAGGCTTCGGGCTTGCCGCTTCTTGACCTGATCCAAGAAGGCAACCTCGGATTGATGCACGCAGTCGAGAAGTTCGACTGGCGCAAGGGTTTCAAGTTTTCGACTTATGCCACTTGGTGGATCCGCCAAGCCATCACCAGAGGCATTGCCAACACGGGACGCACCATTCGTTTGCCGGTGCATGCTGGTGACACGCTGGCACGGTTGCAGAAGGCTCGCTCCCGCCTAGAACTCAAGCACGGTCGACCTCCCAGCGTTGCGGAAATGGCCGCCGAAGTGGAGATGCCAGAAGACAAGATCATTGAGGCGCTGCGGTTTCAGTCCGAGCCGCTGTCGCTGTCGGAGCCGTTACGCCAAGATGGCGAGGCTGAACTCGGCGACGTAGTGGAAGACCGTTCGGTTGACTCGCCCTTTGAGACCGCTGCCACCACCATGTTGCCCAGTGAGGTGATGCGGCTGCTGTCGCCGCTGGATGAGCGAGAACGCGACATTCTGAAGTTGCGCTTCGGGCTGGATCGTGGCGAGCCTCGCACACTGGAAGAAGTGGGCGAGCATTTCGATCTCACCCGTGAACGCATCCGCCAGATCGAAGCAAGAGCAATGTCTAAACTGCGTCACCCTTCAAGCGACACTGGAGCCCGAGACCTCCTCAACGTCTAACCCGCCGCTGACCAGCAGGCCATATCAAAACTAAGTAGTGGTCGGTTCAGGCTGAACTGGGTGGGAGTGTTTCAGGCTTGTGCGGGCAGAGGAGTCTTGCTTCGGTGAGAGCTGACGGCGCTCCAGCAGGACTTCACGGTCAGTACTGCCATGAACACGACCACTGTCGCCAGTGCCATGGTGGCACCAGCCGCAGTGTCATGGTGATAACTGATCAGCAGGCCGATCACCGACGAGAAGGCACCAACACCAGCCGCGACGACCATTATTCGAGGCACACGCCGCACTAGCAGCACCGCAGTGGCGGGAGGAGCAACTAGGAAGGCGAAAACCAGCAGGTTGCCCACCACCTCAAATGAGGCAATGATCGACAGCGCCAACAGCACCAAAAGCACACCGTGGGCGAGGCGGGGTCGCAGGCCTAAAACCTGCGCCTGTGCTTGGTCGAAGGTCATCACTAAGAACGCCCGATAGAACACCACCACCCCGCCGACCGATATCACTGCGGCGATGGCCTGCTGGCGGAGATCGGCTGCGTTGACCCCGGTGATTGAGCCGAAAAGGAACCGATTGAGGTCACCGGTGTAAGCCCCCGACGCGCTGGACATGATGGCCACCGCCAGCGACAGGAACCCCACGAACAGCACTCCGATGGAGGTGTCCTCAGGTAACGGAGAATGGCTGCGGATCAGGTTGATCCCCCAGACCATGACCATGGCAGCCACAAAAGCGCCGATGGTGGTGTGAACTCCGATGATGAAAGCCAGCGCGATGCCGGGCAGCACGCCATGAGCGAGAGCATCACCGAGGAAGCTCATGCCTCGCAGCACCACCCAAGTGCCGACCACTGAGGTGGTGAGCACCACTAGCAGCGCAGCGTAGAGGGCGCGTTGCATGAACAAGTTGGTGGTGAAAGGCTCGATCCACCACGCCGCCGGGTCGGTCAGAAACTCCACGGCGGCATTATTCTCAACTCGCCTCAGGCGAGTGCATCAACTATTAGTTCTGTGTTGGTGCGCAGGAAGCCAATGTAGGTCTGAGCGCCGCTGCCTGCTGGGCCCAGACTGCCGGTGTAGAGGGTCACCACCTCAACATCGCCAACACGGGCGGCCAGCGCCTCAACATCGTCAGAGCTGTGCTGAGTTTCGGCAAAGACAGCCTTGATTCCTTCGTGCTCAATGATCTCTGCAAGTTCCTCAAGCTGCGCCGGATTGGTTTGCGCCATAGTGCTCGGGCTCGGGATGACGGTGCCGATCACCTCGAAATCGTAACGGTCGGCGTAGTAGCCGAGGGCATCGTGGTTGGTCACCAGCTTGCGACTCTCGGCGGGCAACTGCTCAACCTCTGAGCTGATCTCAGCATCCACCGCCTCCAACTCGGTCACATAAGTCTCTAGGCAGGCTTGTACTGCTGCCGCGTCTAGTCCGAGATCCGTAGTCAGCACTCTCGCCAGAGCAGGCAGAGCCTCGGACACACGGTGCGGATCGAACCACACATGAGGGTCACCTCCGCTGTGGTCGTGTCCCTCGTGCTCGTCGTGGTCGCTGTGTTCGTCGTGTTCGTCTTCGTGTTCGTCGTGATCGTCGTGGTCGCTGTGTTCGTCGTGGTCTTCGTGTTCGTCGTCGTGGTCGCTGTGTTCGTCGTGGTCTTCGTGTTCGTCGTGGTCGTCATGGTCGCTGTGATCGTCGTCGTGGCCGTGATCGTGGCCACCTACGAATGTGAAGGGAATCGTGTCGACCTCATCGGCGAACTCAAATACAGCAGTGCCCGACTCTGCAACAGCCTCAAGAGTGTCTATTAATCCTTCCTCCAAATTGAGACCGTTGGCTACCACCAGTGCAGCATTCTCCATGCGCGCCCTGTCCTGAAGTGATGGCTCATAGCCGTGAGGATCACCACCGACAGGTATGAGCGTCTCCACATTGACCATCCCGTCGCAAGCCACGTTTGACACGACATCAGCCCAGATGCCGGTGGTTGCAACGATGGCTGGTGCCTCTGTGTCTGTCGTTGGTGACGCTGATTCGCTAGAAGAGTCGTCCGAGCATGCTGCTGCAATCAGAGCCGCTCCAGCGAAGATGGAGACTGACGTCAGTGAAACCCTTCGAGCGGGTCGTTCGCCACTGACGAGGTCACGATCCTGAGTCTTCCTTGATAGTCGCACGGCTACGCTCCTTTGATGACGACAAACATGTCGTGGCACTATATTGAGAGTGAGTCTCATAAACAATCCAAGCGGGGGAGCATTGACGACAGGTCGTGATGGAGATGTAGTCCATGCTGACAGTGATCTGCATGGGGCAGTGGGCCGTCACCTCGCTCGGCACGACTATCGCTACACCGCCGGTCGTCGCCGACTCGTTGACACCATGGCGGATGCAGGCAAGCCGGTGACGTTGCCCGACATAATTTCGGCGTCGCCGGACCTGTCTCCTAGTTCCGTTTATCGCAACTTGGACGTGCTGGAACGTTCAGGGGTAGTAGATCGGATCACCACCCGCGGTGATCATGCCTTCTTTGAGTTTGCTGAGCCGCTACTGTCGCATCATCATCACCTGATATGCATCGACTGTGGAATCGTCAAGGACTTTTGTCTTGATGACGAGGTTGAGAAGCGCGTCGATCGTGGTCTGCTCGAAGCTGCAGGTGAGGCCGGTTTCACCCCACTGCGACACAACGTCGACCTGCACGGCTACTGCCCCGACTGCAAGTAATGTCGAAGCTGCGTCACCCTTCAAGCGACACCGGAGCCCGAGACCTCCTCAACGTCTAACCCGCCGCTGGCCAGCTGGCCGCGAAAAATCCTGCGTAATAAAGTCCGAAATCAAGCTCGAAACAGGTTCACTCTTGGACCTCAAAGTCGCCTCCGAATGCTTTGATGAGCCATTCTGGCGTTTCTGCGAAATCAGGGGCCATTTCAATGGCACCAGCTAGGCGGCCCGGTACCCGAGGTGCTTGCCGGGACCGGTATGCGCAGAGTCGAGCGACAGGGCGTCCGGCTCGCCCGAGCACTATTTCTTCTCCTTGTTCCACTCGGTCAAGAAGTTTGGACAAGTTGGTCTTGTCTTCGTAGACGTTGACAACAGTTTCACCCACGGCTCAATCCTCTTGCTCAGTTTAGTAGAGGTTTAGTCAGATCAGACCGTATTAGAAGTGAGTGAGCTTGCAGTTAAGGACCATCGCCAAAGACTTTTGGGACTGTTTCAGGCTTGTGCGGGCAGCAGGGGTTTGCCTCTGTGAGAGCTCAAGGCGCTCCACCATGTTACGGATCATGGCAGTCGCAGACAGCAGTGCAGCTAATCGTTTTGATCGTCGGAATCGGGAACTCTGTGAGCCAGGTTTAATTTGGCCACTCTCTCGCGTTTTGCTGCTCTTCGTCCCAACACGTTGACCCCGACGAGCGGAGCAAGCGCTGTCACAACAATGACGATTCCCGCAGTTGACTGCCCTGAGTTGATGAGTGCGAGAGAACCGAGCAGCGCTGTCATAGCGAAAATCCACGAGAGCACTTGCGCTCGGGTGGCTCTTCGGTCGTCGCCACGAATGACTAACCCCTCAAGCGTTTGCCGATGCTCTCCTTGAGAGATCACATCATCAACGATCTTGTGGGCGAGTTCCGGCTGGTGCTCAGCTAGACGCGCCATTGCATCTATGAGCGAGGGGAACAGCAGTTGGATCTGATGGAAAGATTGCTGAATAGCGATGTCTCGAATGCGAGGCGCGTCGTCAGCTTCGCCGCTTTGGTCCTGAGGGGCAGGGAGATGCCCGTCTGGGTCGGGCGAACTCATTCAGAAGGCAGAGGCTTGTGGGAGGCTAGTACTTTCTGAGTGTCTTCTTCAACGGCTAGCCAGTCTTGGAGCACCGCGAGTAGATCTGCCTCTTGCGGTGACGGCGAAGTGTTGTAGGTGTCGTAGGTGCCGAAGAAGTCAAACAGTCGGGCGATGCCGTGCAGCGCTCGAGGACGCGCGAACAAGAAAGTGCTGCGGGAACTCAGCTGTTCATTCATGCATCGCAACGTTACGCGATCAGCGTGCTTACTGCCAACCTCATCTCCGAGTAGATCTGCTCAAGCCGATAGGCTCGGGGGTGGCGGAGGTGGACGGGAATCGAACCCGCCGGACGGGGATCGCCCGTCCCACCCGCTTTGAAGGCGGGGGAGCCCACCAGGCGCTCAGACACCTCCGTTGCGAAGGCTAACCGCTGCGACCAACTTGCCTCGAAGAGGTCGCAGACAAGTTATTGACCACTACGCTTTGCAGAGTGAAAAAATGCAAATGGATCATCGGTTTGGCCGTGCTCGTAACAGTAATCGTCATTCTCGCTCGCAAGATCCAGGAGAACTGACGTAGCGTCTGCAGCGTGCGTGTCACCGAACTCGCCGGTGTCGCCGAAGCTTTGGAGCTGACTGGACGGTCGCTGACAGCGCTGGTTGGCGGAGGCGGCAAAACCACCCTGCTATTCGCACTGGGACGGACACTGTCGCCGCGCACTCTGCTTACCACCACAACACGTATGGGGCGTGATCGCACCGGCGGCTTCGCTTGTCTAATCGCGCCCGATGACAACAGCCTCGCCACAGCTTGCAACACCCACGAAACGGTTCTGGCATGGCGCAGCACCGATGAGCGCAAGGCGATCGGCTTCGCTCCTGAAGTCGTTGACCGCTGGTTCGCCTCAGGTATAGCTGATCGGATAGTTGTTGAGGCTGACGGCGCACGGCGACGGCCCTTCACTGCGCCTGCTGCTTGGGAACCGCCGATCCCATCGTTGTCCACCGACGTGCTGGCTTGTATAGGTGCCGAGGCTTTGGGATACGTGATAGCCGATCGGGTGCATCGACCCCTGCGGGTGGCTGCGGCTGCTGGATGCTCGCCTTATCAGCGGTTGACACCTCAACGCGCTGCGGTTGCGCTGACCAGCGATTTGGGTCTGCGCAAGAATGTTCCCTCTACGGCGCGCTTCACGGTGGTGGTGTCTGGAGCCGATCCTCAAGATCCGCAGGTGCAGGAGTTGGTCGCTGAGCTTGATCGGCTCAGCACAGCTTCACTGGTAGTGATAAAAAACTGCAAAGACCTCGCCGAAACCACCGAAGCGAACAAGATCGCCGACACCGCTGACAACACCAGCAGCGTCGGCACTGTCGACGCTGCTGCTAGCGAGTTCGGAAGCGTGCGCCGATGACACGCGCCACGCCAGCACCAGCAGCTGACTTTGATGCGATTGTGGTGGGCGCTGGGCACAACGGCCTAGTTTGCGCCGCCTACCTGGCTCGCGCTGGTGTCAAGACTCTGCTCATTGAGGGTCGCGACACCGTCGGCGGATGTGCCTCGACGGTCAGCGATCTCGGCGCTCGCTTCAATATCTGCAGCTGCGACCACGCTCTGGTGCGCCTCATGCCCCTGATCACCGATCTTGACCTAGCGACTCACGGACTGCGTTACCTGGAAGCCGATCCCAGCAGCGTCTACCTTGATCACGACGGCAACCCGCCCTGGCTGTTTTTTCACGATTCCGAGCTGACGATCGAGTCGATCGGACGTAACCGCCCTTCTCAGGCTCGGGCTTACCGCCGCTACCTCAAAGATGCGTTCAGTGTGGCGGAGCTGACTCTTGAAACAGCCGTCGGCCAAGCTTCAACACCGCAGATGCTGGCCCGAGTAATGGCTCGCCGAGGCCGGGGAGGCATGCGCCTCATGCAATGGGCTCGCTCCAGTGCGCTGGAAGTGCTGAGCCGTTACTTCGACGATGAGGCTCTGATCATGCCCGCGGTCAGTAACGGTCCGACCGTCTGGGGCATCGCCCCCGACGCACCCGGTTCTGGTCTGGCAGCAGCGCAGTATGCGGCGCGTCACCTAGTAAAGACCGGACGTCCCGTCGGTGGCAGCGGAGCGCTGACAGATGCTTTGGCGGCTTCGTTCAAAGCATCAGGCGGAGAGCTTCGCTGTAGTTCTACGGTGGATGGTTTGCTCACTGCGGACCGACGGGTGTGCGGAGTTCGACTCGCAGACGGCACCGAGATCACTGCGCCAGCGGTGACAGTCACTTGCGATCCGGTGATCGTGGCAGCTCAGTGGCTCAAGCCATCAGCTGATGCGCCAGCACGGGGCGTGTCTCGTTCGTGGCGAGCCCGTCGCTTCGTTGAGCGAGCTCGCGTGGCGACACCAGGCGACGGGTATCAATCCAAAATTGACGCAGTTGTTAGCGAAGTGCCCCGCTACCGGGCGCTGCAAAACTCGAATCTGCTTGACCTGTTCGACGGACGTGACCCAGCTGAGTCCAACTATGTGATTTCACCGACTGTTGCTGAGTTAGCCGAAGCTCATCGTCTGCGTGCAGCGGGGCGGATCGCGAAGCGTCCCACATTGCTAGCCAACGTGCCTTCGGTGCTGGATCCGTCGATGTGCAGCAGCGATGGGCATCATGTATTAAGCCTTGAAACGCTGTTTACGCCTTATCACCTCAAGGGAGGCTGGGAACACTCATCGGAGCCTGACCGCTGGCTGAAAGTATGGTCAAATCTGCTTGAACCGGATTATCTCGAGTCGCTTCGTCGTTATCGGACCATGACCCCAGAGCGCTACGAGAGCGAGTTCTTCCTGCCACGCGGCTACACGCCCTCATATCGGGGCTCGCCATTGTCGACGCTTCTGGGCCACCGCCACGAACTGAGCCGCCATCGTGCGCCTGTGCCTGGTTTGTTCATGTCGGGTGCGGGCACATTTCCAGGTGCAGGTGTCTGGGGTGCCTCTGGTTGGCACGCCGCCAACGCCGTGCTGCGATCGCTATAAAATCTTGCCGTAGGCATTCTTGACGTAGTTGCCCCCTCTGAACGACAAGAACTACATCAAGATTGCAATCACGGAGTATCGCCCCAGCGTGAGATAGTGCCAGCATCAATGCCAAGTTGCTCCAAAGCCCGCACCACTGTGTGGTCAACAAGGTCTTGGATCGACTTTGGTCGTGTGTAGAAGGCAGGCACCGGCGGATACACCACCGCCCCGATCTCGGCTGCCTGCGCCATCAGCCGCAAATGCCCAAGATGCAATGGTGTTTCACGCACCATCAGCACCAGCGGCCTTCGTTCCTTGAGCGTCACATCCGCAGCTCGTGACACTAGGTCGCTGCCGTAGGAGTTGGCCACCGCCGACAGCATCTTGATAGAGCAAGGGGCTATCACCATCCCGGCGGTGACATACGAGCCTGACGAGATCGGTGCGGCGATGTCACGGGCACCATGCACCACATCAGCCAAAGCCTCAACGTCAGCAGGCGACAGGTCGGTTTCGTATGCCAGAGTCTGGCGCCCAGGCCCGGTTATCACCAAATGGGTTTCCACTTCGGTAATGTCGCGCAGCAGTTCCAAGGCACGGATCCCAAAAATCACTCCAGTGGCACCGCTGATCGCCACCACCACACGACGCAGCGTGCTCGGTGTCGCACCCGTTGCTGGCCCCTGCTCAGCATTCATCTCCTGCTCAGCATTCATCTCCTGCTCAGCATTCATCTCCTGTCCAGCATTCATCTAGCATCCAAGACTTGATCACAACTCGCTTGGGTGTCGTCAAAGGCCATTGCTCAAGAACTCAAGAGAGATAGTCGCTTAAGTCAACCGGCGCATATGAAACCCGCTCACCGTATTCGCGCCGTTCCCGCTTATAAGTGGCATCAATCCCGACTTTGGTGCTGACACCGCGCTCCTGTGCGATCGGGTCCATCTCGTGGCCCTGCGCGCCCGCAACCGTAAACACGTCGTCTAGCCAATTCACTCGATTGGTTAGCGCCCAGTGCAGTTCAGAAGGCTGAGTGATGTCAATGTCGCGATCCACCACCACTACGTTGCGGATGTTGATGTGTGCAGCTAATGCGGCCATGGCCAAGTTCTTGGGGGTTCCGGGGTTGTTGCGATCGATCTGAATCACGGCCAAGAAACCGTTGCCATAGGCAGGAATATGCACGTCAGCGGTGCTGTCGATGTGGCGCACGAAACGCCGCAGCAACGGCTCGCGGGGTAACACATTGCCAATGAATACATGCTCGTACCAGCCCGGAATGATCGTCTGGAAGATGGGGCTGTGACGCCATGAGATGGTTGTCACTTCGACTGTGGGGCTGTGCCACATCTCGCCGTGATAGCCGTGGAACTCAGCCAAAGGCCCCTCGTCGGCTCGCACACTGGGACGGATCTGGCCCTCAATCACCAGCTCAGCATGTGCAGGCACGTCCACATCGGTGCTGACACCGCGACATACTTCCACTGGCTGTTGACGCAATGCACCCGCAATGCACAACTCGTCGATTGTCGTGCGCACCCCGGCAGCGATCATCACCGCCGGGTCAAGCCCGATGGCAAGCGCCACATCAAACGGTGCGGATGGGTCGGTGCGGCTGCGCATGAACGTTCCGACATCTCGCCATTCGTTGAGGTTGAACCCCAGCGTGTTGCGGCTCAGCACCAGCATCCGGTTGTATGACAGATTGCCGCGGCTGGTGACCGGGTCTTTGGTCACGCTCACAGCACCGGTAATGAACGCGCCCCCGTCACCTCGTGAATGCACCGGTATGGGGATGGATGCCAGATCAACGTCCTTGCCGGTGAGGCAGTTATCGTGCCAAGCCGCCGAATCAACCCGTGCTGGTGCCATCTGGCCGGAGGTCTCCAGAGCCTGACCCATGCGATCCACGACCTGCTCAGGGGCACAGTTAAGGGCCAATGCTGCGGTGCGACGGCTAGTCACTGCGCCAGAGAAGATCGGCCACGGCGAATCTTTCGGATTTTCAAAGAGTGCTGGTCCGGCATCGTTGCGCTCAAGTGCTGCGGCCACATCGGCTAGCTCATGCTGCAAGCTCACCGGACGCACCACCCGATTGAGCATCCCCGCAGCTTCGGCGGCGACCATGTAGCTGCGAAGGTCGTTAATCTTGACGTTCACCTAATCCACCCTAACGCCGAGCCGCATCACGGGTGAAGCCGAAACCTCCCGAGCGGATACCCATCAAGTCAAGAATTGATCTTTGCGCTTAACCGCCACTAATCTCAGGCTTGTGGTGATTGAGTTCCTGACGTTTGAGGTTGCCCCCGACGAGCGCGATCAATGGCTGCGGGTAGAGGAGCAGCATTGGAGCCGCTACCTAGAGAGCCGCCCTGGTTTCATCGGCAAAGAGATGTGGGTCGGTGATGACCCCGGCAAGATTCACGCAGTGATCCGCTGGGAAACTAAGGCGCACTGGGACACCGTTCCTGCCGAAGACGTTGAGGCGGTAGATGAAGCCATGGGCAAGTGGTTCCGCCCGGCCACTCTGCACACCTACCGTGTTATACGTCACAACTAGCCGACTGGTTTGATGGTGCGGAGTGTTGGGGTTGGTTCTCTGTGCCCGATTTGCGTGTGGCTTGTGGTTTGTGTCATGGTCGGGTATGGTAGATGTAAAAGTTGTTGAAAAGTTGTTGGTAGTGCTGTTCGCGGGTGGCGGTGTTTGCGTTTCTGTATGATGTTAACTAGCCTAGTTAACTAGCCTAATTTTAGGAGGCTTCTGATGATGAATGGTGTGAGGAGTTTTGTGGGGTTGGCTGTGTCTAATTCCCCCCCCCCCCTTGGTCGCGGTGGTTTAGTTAGTGGTGCGTCCGTTAGGCGCTGGGGTCGGGTTTGGTGGTGTTGTTTAGTTTCTGTGTTGTTGGCTTCTTTGCTATCTTTTGTGGGTGTTTCATCTGTTTCCGCGCAGTCTGGGCAGCTTAATCAGTGGTTCACTCAAAGTAATGGTGTGCGGGTGCTGCCGCAGGCGCAGATTGAGTATTCGAATTATCGGGCGGCTTGTACGGGTACGCAGTCTGATGTGACTCAGGTGCGTTGCGAGATGTCGGCGGATCGTCATTGGGGGTTGCTGGTGCAAGCCAAGAACCCTCTAGACAACAATCGTCCCACGGATTGCGAAGAATCTGGCATTAATCCAAGAAGTGGTCATAATTTGAATCCGTTTAGTTTTGAGAGTTCGGGTAATGTGCCGGGGTCTGCGGTTTGCTTGGTTAGGGGTGTTGCTGATATAAGCCAGCGAAAAGTTCGGTCGGGTTCGGTGCAGCCTGGGGGCAGTTCATCGTATCGGGGTGCTAATTCGACACGGTTCGCTTTGTCTCTTATAGCTTATGATGTAAATGGTCGCCCTGTGACCCACTCTAAAACGGAGCCTGCAGCATTCACTGATGGGGTCGCGAAGACCACGAAACGCCCTAGGGTTCATGTAGCAAGCATATGTTTCACCACGGGTACTCTTGGTGGGGGAACTGGTGAGCAGTTCTTGCGACGTTTTTTCAGGAATCTTTTGATTCCTGAGGTTAGTTTTATGTGGTTCTGTGTCAATAATCCTAATGATGAGAGTGTTTCTAGCGCGAACGCGATCACTGATCTACGTGAGTGGGGTAAGAGAGCTAAAGCCGCTACGTCGGTTGGTAGCATTAGCGAGGACACGGTTAACAGCGAATCGTCAGTGCCGGATAGCCTGATCGCTAACGTGCGTGGTTACGCAGCCGAAACCTATCATGGTCATGCACATGTGAATCGTTGGCGGCGGGTGCTGCTCGCCTTCGGTGAGACCGTGCCTGGGTTCAGTGGCTCGCCTATGACCGTTGCTGAAGCGCAAACTTATGCAGACAAAGGCTGGACTCGCTGGAACCCGATCGTCACGATGCTTACTGTGTTGCAAACACCGCAAACAACACAGTCACAGCCACAAAGCGAAAACACGGACGTTGTGCCACAAAGCGAAAACACAGACGTTGTGCCACAAAGCGAAAACACTGAGGTTGTGCCACAAAGCGAAAACACAGACGACACACAGCAGCTAGCGCCGTCTTACACAGTGCCTGCACAGTTGATTACTGATG
>JAPYNU010000038.1 GCA_028283245.1 Candidatus Aldehydirespirator catecholifindens
GTATAATCATAAAAAATATGAAAAATATAAAAAATGTGTGAATAGTCTGTAGACGGGCTATGATGTTGGCTAACCGTAAGACCGGATACCTACCAATCCGGATACCTAAACATAAGGAGGCAAGTAGATGGCTGGAGACATGCTCGTGATGTCCAAGTCGCAGATGGAGCAGCTGGCGGTGATCTTCGCCCGGCAGCGAGAAACAGCAGAGGGGGTGATTAGCGCTATCGGTGCTGGCATTGAAGGCACCACCTGGCAGGGAGCGCGAGCGGATCGCTTCCGCCAGCTCTGGGAAAGTGAGTTCAGGCCCAATCTGCGGGCTCTGTGCGATGCTCTGGGTGAGCACTCAACGTTTATCACTACGGAACTGCGCGCCGGAGTTAGCGCACTCGACACTGTCTGACACGCCAACAGCCCGTTTGAGGCTAAACGAGTTGTCACTTCTAGGCAGCCATCAGCAGCGGCGGTCTTCGTGAGAGTGCGATTCCGCCTTGGTGGCAGCGAACGAACCTTGGAGATCGACTCTCGCCTTGATGGTTACACGGTTGCGGATCTCACAGCAGCGCTCAGCAGTCAGACATCTACACCGGCATCTACATCACTGCGGTCTCCAAGCGAGACCACCGATACCACTGAGGCCACCGAGGCTGCTGAGACCACTAAGACAACTGAGCAGTCGTCGCAGTTCCCTCGGGTAGCCGACCGCGAAGCGGTAACAGATCTCTATATCGACGGTCGCTGGCATCCTCCGACAACCTTGCTGACGTCAGTGCCGATCTGGGAAGGTTCTCTGCTTGAACTGGCTGCAAGCGCAGAGCAGTCCTGCGTTCAGACGTCTGGCTCGGGCTCGCCATGCGATATTCACGACGACTCTCAAGCGGGTTCTCATGCAGGCGTCAGCGTCGCCATGTCCGACAGTTCAGCGCCTCACCGGGTTCTGCCAGTGGTGATCGCAGGCCTGCAAGCTGGCATTCGTGTCGGCTTGCAGGCCTCCACAGAGTGGGTTATTGGCCGTTCACCCGACTGCGATCTGGTGTTAACCGACTCCACGGTCTCAAGACATCACGCCCGAATCAGGCTCGACTCTGCTGGCAACAAGCCAACAGTCACAGATCTCGCATCGCGCAACGGCACGATAATTAACGGACGCGCTGTTACCAAACCGACCCTAGTCCCGGCTGGGGCCACTCTGCGCCTTGGTGCCACTTGCCTGCAGTGGCGGCTGCTTTCTGTTGA
Organism: Candidatus Aldehydirespirator catecholifindens; assembly: GCA_028283245.1. Taxonomy (GTDB): domain Bacteria; phylum Actinomycetota; class Acidimicrobiia; order Acidimicrobiales; family Aldehydirespiratoraceae; genus Aldehydirespirator; species Aldehydirespirator catecholifindens. The sequence goes on from JAPYNU010000038.1 coordinate 1,237, forward strand.
TGCCCCGGCGGGTGTGCGCGCCGGGCTTGGTGCCCGAGGCGGACGGATCCCGTTCAATCGGCCCCCGAGGCGTCGACCGCCGGTCACGGTTGCCCCGCTGAGGGTGCCAGCAGGCCCTCCAGTTCGTCCTGAACCCGAGCCGCTGTCTTGGGCCGGGATCTTTCTGCCTGCTCTAGCGGGTTTTGCATTAGCCGTGGTTTGGAGTCCGCTAATGGCAGTATTTGCGGCTCTCGGTCCGTTGATCACTGTCGGAACCTGGCTTGAGCGCCGACGCCGAGCAGCCCGCATACACGATCGGGCTTGTGCCGATGTTGCCAGCAAGGTGCAGAATTTCATCGCTCGGCTCCCGGCAGCGCATAATGCTGAACGCCGTCGCCGCATCGCGGTTGTTCCCGATCTGGCAGAACTGGCTCGTCGCGCTGAGATGGCTTCACAACGCTGCTGGGAGCGCCGCTGTGGTGACCCTGATGCCATGCGTCTCGGAGTTGGTAGCGGCTGTATCGCGTATGCGCCGACGCTTGATGTGGCCGGCGGCGACTCGGCAGCACCCGAAGCGCTTCAGGCGCTTGAAGAGATTGAGCCTTTGGTGGATGTGCCGGTAGCGGTGTCGTTGCAGCCTGGTGAGGTGCTGGGTGTCGTCGGCCCACTCGCGCCAGCCCGTGCTGTTGCCCGCAGCCTGGTTATGCAGGCCGCTGTGCTTCACGGTCCAGCCGACTTAGCGATAGCGGGCTTAGCACCTGAAGCCGCTGGCGAAGCCGAATGGTCGTGGCTGCGTTGGTTGCCTCACACCATTGACGTTGCTGCTGAGCCCGGTGCCCTAGTAGCTACAAAAGCTTCAAAGACTGCTGCGGTCGCCGAGGCGGCTGCTGCAAGCCTGGACGAGCGTGCCCTACTTGCTGTAATCGACGGAGTCACGACACTCACCGGTCGTGGTGCTCCGGGTCGGATGCTTCTTGGTTTGAAAGGCTGCTCTGGGATCGTGATCACCAGCGAAATATGTGACCTGCCGTCAAGTTGCACCACCATTGCGTGCATTGATCACGACGCAGGCCGACTCAAGCTGTTAGACCCGCGGTCTTCAGCGGTCAGCGGCCCACTGCTGGCATGGGGTGCAACTACCTCTACCGCCCGCGACGCTGCGGCTCGATTGGCACGTCTTGATGATCCTGAACTCAACTCGGCAGCGTCGTGTCTGCCCGACTCGGTGTCGCTGCTTGATCTGCTCAACGTCGAAATCAGCGTCGAGACAGTCAAGCGGCGCTGGGCTGCCACCTGCGGCAGTGATCAACTGAAGGTGCCCCTCGGTGCCACCGGTGAAGGGTCGTTGGTGCTTGATCTGGTCACAGACGGCCCCCACCTGTTGATAGGCGGCACTACCGGCTCGGGCAAGTCCGAGTTGCTGCGATCGATGGTGGCTGGGCTGGCCTTGTCGGCAGACCCTGATCATTTAGCGTTTGTTTTGATCGACTATAAGGGAGGCGCAGCTTTTGATCGCTGCGCTGAAATGCCTCATGTGGCTGGCATGGTCACCGATCTTGATGATCGCCTCGCTGAGCGGGCTTTGCTGTGCTTAGAAGCCGAGTTACGGCATCGTGAGCAACGCTTACGAGCTGTTGGTGCTGAGGATCTGACAGCGTTTCGGGCTCGAAGCTCCAAGCTTGATGATGCGCTGCCGCGTCTGGTGGTGGTAGTGGACGAGTTCGCCACGCTGGCCGCTGAACTGCCCGAGTTCTTGAATTCGCTGGTCGGCATAGCGCAACGCGGCCGCAGCCTTGGCGTGCATATGGTGCTGGCAACTCAACGCCCGGCCGGGGTGGTAACCGACGACATTCGGGCCAACACTTCATGTCGTATCGCTTTGCGAGTCACTGACCGTCACGACTCAAACGATGTCATTGACTCTGGTGACGCAGCGCGCATCCCTAGGCAGCGCCCCGGTCGAGCGATGGCGCGTTTCGGGCCTGGAGAGCTAATCGCTTTTCAGTCAGCGCTAGTCACCGGCAACACCCAGCGTGCTTCAACCGGCCTGCGAGTCGGGTCACCAGCGCCACCAGCACCAGCAATGCCAGCACCAGCAATGCCAGCAGCAACACCAGCACCAGCCGGATCCGATGACAGCAAACCCAGAGACAGTCAGACCAGCGACCTTGACCGGATAGTTGAGACCGTTCAGCAGGCGCATCAGGCTCAGGGAGGCACTACAGCGCGTTCGCCGTGGCCACCGCCGCTGCCCGGCGAGATCTCCCTAGAGGTTTTGGCCCAAAAAGCGGCACCGGGCGCTCCCGCGGCTTGGCTAGTGGACGATCCAGTACGTCAGCGTCAGTTCGTCAGCGGTTGGCAACTCAGCGACGGTCATCTGGTGGTGATGGGAGGCCCAGGATCGGGTTGCACCACCACTCTGGCAGCAGTCGCTTTGGATCTTTGCCGGTTGCGAACCCCAGATGAACTGCACCTGTATGTGATTGACCTTGACTCCGGCAAACTGTCAGCGCTTGAGGATCTGCCTCATGTGGGGGCTGTGGTCGCTCCAGCGCAGCGTGACCGTCGAAACCGCTTGCTGAGACTGCTCGACAACGAGATCAGCTCCCGCCGCGCGGCCAGCAGCCCCCAGCGCGAAGCCGATGTGGTGCTTTTGGTGGATGATCTGGCTGGTCTGACGCGCGCCCACGACCCGGTACGCGAACCAGAAACTCATGACCGTTTGGCGCGCATCTGGGGTGACGGTCCAGCAGTAGGAGTGACGACAGCGGTCAGCATCGGCCGAGCCGGGGATCTTGCCGTTGACCTTGCTGCTTCTGCTGGTGTCGTAGTGGTTCATGCCACTTCGGATGCTGCTGACGGCATGCGTTTCGGGCTTAAGCATCCCACAGCGGATTTTGGCGCTGGCCGGGCGGTTCTGGCGGCTGAGAACTTAGAAGTGCAGATGGCGCGCCCTGCTGATGGTGATCTGGCTGCGGCGGTGGCTGCGTCAGCCGAACAGGCACCATCAACAAAGCAAGGGCCAGTCACGGTGGGTTCGCTGCCTCAGGTCATCAGCGCATCTGACCTGCCGGTAAGCGCCGCCGTTGATGAACGATGCCTTCGGATCTGTTTTGCAATGAGTGACCTGGATCTGTCGGTGGCCGGTCTGACGCTTCACGATGGCGAGAATGCTCTAGTGCTGGGGCCAGCGCGCACCGGGCGCACCGCAGCGTTGGCGGCGATGGGTGCTGCTGCGGCCAGTGCCGGGGTGCCAGTAACGGTAGTGGGCGAGCCCCTCAGTGAACTGGCTGATCTGCTCGGATTAGCAGCTGTGATGCCTGACAGACTCACTGAAATCATCAGCGACAGCATCAATAACTACAGCACCAGTAACTACAACACCAATGACAGAGACGATTTGCGGCATCTGCTGCTGGTGGATGACGCAGAAAAGGTCGCTGACCCCGCGGGCCTGCTAGCCCAGGCTGCTGTTGCCAGCAGCGGGCACCTTCACTTGGTGGCGGCCACGACCGCTGACCGGCTTCGCAGCTGCTACGGAACCTGGCTGCATGAGATGCGGGCATGTCGCGCCGGTGTGTTGTTCCGACCCGGACCGCTTGACGCTGACCTGCTGGGAGTGAACGTGTCGCCGCGCCTGAACCCAGCGGCAGTGCCGGGGCGATGCCTTGTGATCGCTGACGGTAGCGCTACTGTGATGCAGATAGCGCTTGTATCGGATTTCAAGGAGAACTGATGTCGCATCCCGATATTCACATTGCACACGCCGACAACATCACCACGATCACCATCGACCGGCAGCGGCGCAAGAACGCCTGCACAGCAGAGATGTTCACAGCACTTCGAGACGCTTTCCGCGATATTGCCGATGCTCCGACTCGGGTGGTAGTGCTTACCGGTGCAGGCGGCGATTTCTGTGCTGGCGCAGATGTAGGCCCCGCCGAAGAGGATCCATCGGTTCCCGCACAGCCGCAGCGGCATCGTATTGACCATATGCGTGACATCGCCGACACGGTGATGGCAATACACGACTGCCCCCGACCAGTAATCGCCAAAGTTGATGGAGTGGCCGTAGGTGCAGGTTTCGGTATTGCTTTAGCCGCAGACCTGATCTGGTGCTCTTCACGGGCACGGTTCTCGCTGATATTCGCCAAGCGGGGCCTGAGCCTAGATTTCGGGACTTCATGGCTTTTGCCCAAAAGGATCGGACTGCATGAAGCCAAGCGCTTGGCTTTGACCGGCGAAATCATCAACGCAGACCGAGCAGTAGAGCTGGGCATTGTGAATGCGGCTGTTGACGCCGCCGAACTTGACACCGAGGTAGCTGATATGGCTGCGCGTATCGCAGCCGGTCCGCCTATCGCACTGGCGAGCACAAAGCGCTTGCTCAACAATGCCAGCAGCATTTCGCTGTTCCAGGCTCTTGAAGCCGAGGGCCTCAGTCAGGCATTGAATTTTTCTACCGCTGACACCAACGAAGCCCTGGCTGCTTTTGTGGAGAAACGAGACCCCGTTTTCAAAGGTGCCTGAAGGTCAGGCTTCTGGGCCAGCAATGCACCGGCCCAGAAGCCCTTCCCTGTGGTGAGCAGCTACTGAAGGGTGCCGATGTCGCTTTCGGTGATGCCCAAAGCTGCCCATGCCGGTTGCAGAGCGACGCGCACCGCGTCTCCGTAACCGTTGACACCGGGGGGATTAGCAAGATCAAAGATCGCGTTCATGGCTTCAGCGTCAGCCCCGACGGGAACCATGTAGGCCTCAACAACCCGCCAAAAAGCAAGGCCTTCGGCTTGGTGTTCCTTGGCTTTGTCATCATTGCCGTCGGCTAGGTCACCCTCAATGAGGCTGGCATAGCGGATCGCGGCCTGCGAGTAGGTGATCGCCACGCTGCGCACTACTAACTCTGCGGCATCTGCTGCACCCGCTGCATCGGAGTCAAGCAACGAGTCGCGACCTGCGATCATGGCTGCCAGGATGGCTTCGTTGGCCTGTGCGGTCTCGCCGTCGCTGCCGGTGGTTGCGAAGTTACCGGCACGCTTGTTAGCAGTGGCGTAGGGAGCGCAGCCCGGCTCAACACCGTGATAAAAGGCCCAGGCTTCGTCCCAGTTGTGAACCGCGCCGCTGTCCACATCGAAATCGCCGTCGGATGCTTTGCCCAGAGCTGTGTTTAGTTCGTGGACCACCCACGCCACCATCACCTGGTTCTGAATGCCTTTCTCGACGCCTTGGGCACGCACCGCGTCGCTTTGCCCAGAAAAAGTGCCAGTTCCTTCGAGCGCAGCAGTCACGAACTCGTCAAGCACCCCTGGAGCGCCGTAGTAGGTGTCAAGGCCGTGCTGGCGGTCGTTTCGGGCCGCGAAGCCAGCGATGGTGCGGATCGAGCCGTCGCTATTGACCGAGTTCTTGCCGTTGCGATAGATGTCATTGACGGCTTGGAAGTCGGCTGCGTCAAGCAGGTCGCCGATACCGCAGATGTCAGCGACCACACGCCGGTGAGCGTCCACATTGGAGGCGTATTCGTAGCCGCCGTCAGCACCGTGACCCATAGAAACCTCTGTGCCTGAAGCGCTAGCCGAAGCCGACGCTGAAGCAGGAGCGCTAGCCGATCCTGATGCTGAGCCGCTTGCTGATGCTGAGCCGCTAGCTGAGCCTGATCCACTTGCTGATGCCGAAACTGACTCTGAGCCGGAGTTGAGTTCGCGGACTTCGGCACCATCGTCATCGTTGCTGCAGCTTGCGATGATTGTTGCTAACGCTATGGCAGCGATTGCACCAGCGCTCAAAGCCAAGCGGTGTCGGCGCTTGTGGTCACAGAAGCGGTTCATGCGGTTCCTTTCGTTTTGCTCCCGGCAGGATCATCCCTGCAAGGATCATTCTAGCAAGGATTACCCTAGTGGTTATCTTTGCCTAAGCATATATATTAGCTATGCCTAACACTATATCGTTTTGTTG
>JAPYNU010000039.1 GCA_028283245.1 Candidatus Aldehydirespirator catecholifindens
CCCGATACCGCTGTGCTGATTCACTTGGCTGCCATTTGACCAGTCACCCCTCGCTGTAGAACTGTTGTGCGGTAGGCGAACTCGTGATGCCCGGTTTTGACCTGGTAGCGGGGTAGCACGTCTGGGCCGCAGCTGGCGGTGCCTAAACCGCGATGAGCAGCGTCAAGGCACACGACCAACGTTTCACGACGACGCACATCAGGCTGAGTCGCTGCTTCATACAAGTCTGTGGGCCGATGCCACACAGCCGAGAAATGCATTCTTGAAGGCTGCAATATGTCGATGTGCAGCGTTTCGTTGCTTGCCGGGTCGATCAGTTCGATCCAGCGGCAGTCGCAGCGCAACCCGAACTCTTGAGCCACCAGATACGGCAGCTCGTCGGGTTCTTGCTCCCAGATGCCGATCATGGCGCTGCGTTTGCGGTCGGGATAGTTCTCATGTGGGCCTCGGCCATACCAGCGAACCCTGTTGAACCGTTTCGGCAGCTCAAAGATCACACCAACCCGGGGCAGGCCAGCAAGCTCTGCGGGCACATCAACAACATGACGGTAGGTGACAGCGTTGTGGTCACGTTCAACGCTGACTCGATGATCAACGAGGTCGTCGCTGGCGTGGTTGTGGAGACCGGCCTGCAGCCAGTCGTGCAATGCAGTGCCGCCAGCGACACCGTCACAAACGAAGTCGGGCATCAGTTTGAAACCGTCGTTGTCGGTCGGGGCGCGCCACAAGTTGAGAACCGGTTCTACAAGCCCTTCAGCCGGTGCCACCCCCACCAACCCGGACGGCTGCGTCTGGTTATCTGGCGGGGTAAACAGATCCGCCACGTCATCTGGTAACAGATCCGCCGTGTCGTCTGGCTGGGTCGTTGTTGTTGGCGATCTGTTCAGCTCTATCTGATCCCAGGCGACGAGATGACCTGCCGCAGCGAACCAGTCGTCATGCACGGTCTCCCATCTGATGGTGAGATGAGCGTCACAACCGGCTGGGTCGGGCAGCGGCTCGGCGAAATGAGGCAAAGGCAGGATCACCGATGAGTTCGCTGGCACCTCCGGCACGGCTAGCTCTCCGTGCTCGATCAACTCTCCGTCAATGAGCAACTCCCAGCGAGCTCGCAGATCAGCGAGATCAGTGAAGGCGCGTCGGTTTTTGATCAGCAATCCTTGAGCATCGCCAGCGACCGCCACTGGACGGTGAACCCAGGCGACTTCACGCATAGCCGGATGCGCCTCAAGGTCAGCGGACATCAGCCCGTCAGCCACGAAGTTGCCGTCATTGGGGGTGTCGTCGAACTGGCCTCCGTAGGCGAGGTGTTCGCTGCCGCCTTCAAGCTTCTGGCGTAGTGCCTGGTCTTTCCATTCCCAGATAAAACCGCCTTGCAGTCCTGGTGTCGCCTCGATCACGTCCCAGTAGTCGGCCAGCGAGCCGTTGCTGTTGCCCATGGCGTGGCTGTATTCGCACATGATCAGCGGCCTGCGACCGGCACCCGATTCGCCGTAGGCACGCACGGCATCTATCTGCGGATACATGGGGCAGACGATGTCGGTAGCAGCCTCTCCGCCGTCTTGCCAGCCTTTACGGTCGATTGCCGGTTCATAATGCAAAGGCCGAGACGGATCAGCGCTGCGGATCCATCCGGCGAGATGATCGTGGTTGGTGCCGTAACCGGTTTCGTTGCCGAGACTCCAGATGATCACGCAGGGATGGTTGCGGTCGCGCTGCACCATACGGGCACCGCGTTCGGCGAAAGCGTCACGGTAGGTGTCGTCGTCGCAGATGCTGTCCTCATATGCGTGTCCCTCAATGTTGGCTTCGTTCACTACATAAAAGCCAAGCTCGTCGCATAAGTCATAGAAAGCATCGTCGCAGGGATAATGCGAGGTTCGCACAGCGTTGATGTTGTGCAGGCGCATCAGCCGCAGATCGTCTCGCATGTCTTCGACGGTGACCGCTTTGCCTCGGTCTGGATGATGGTCGTGGCGGTTCACCCCGAAGATTCGGATCGCCTCGCCGTTCACCAGCAACTGTCGGTCGGCCACATTTACTCGGCGCAGCCCGACTCGTTGCGTTTCGCTGTGGATCACCGTCTCGTCGGGTCCAAGCAGTTCGATGATGAGGGTGTAAAGCCGAGGCGTTTCCGCGCTCCAAGCTTGCGCTGATTCAAGCTTCCAATGCGCCTGTGCTTCGCACTGCCAAGAGTCAGATTCTGTGTCGCAGCAGTGCAGCGGCTGTGGGTGTTCGTGTAGTTGCGATTTGCTGGGTTCGTGCGTTGTGTCGGTTTTTGTGTCGCAGCAGTTCAGCGGCTGTGAGGTTGCTGTGTCGGCGCAACTCAGCGGTTGTGAGGCTGTTGGCATCTCTATCGCAGGGCCAGCGTGAACGCCTGCCGGGTCTAGCAGAGTCCAACGCAGTGAGCACTGCGAGCACGGCGCAGTGCCGGGGTCAACGACGGGGTCATTGCCGGGGTCAACAACAGCCGTCGCTGCGATAGTGCCTGTAGCTGTCTGCGGATCAAAGTCAGCAGCCATCCGGATGTCTGCGATGCGGGCAGTGGCGCGCGACTCAATCCACACCGAACGGTGCAGTCCAGCCATCCACCACTGGTCCTGATCTTCAATGTAGCTGTGGGCGCTGTAGCGGATCACGACAATCGCCAGATCATTGACAGGCTTGTTCAGCAGGCCGCCGATTTCGTATTCGCTGGGTAGACGGCTGTCGGTGCCGTATCCCACGAACTGCCCGTTCACATACACGGCGTGAACGCTCTCAGCACCGGCAACATGCAAAACGATTCGCTCGCTGTGTTCGTTGTGTTCGATGTATTCGTTGTTGTTTTCGCTGTGTTCGTTGTGCTCGCTGTGTTTGCTGCGCTCGTTGTGCCCGTTGTGCCCGTTGTTTTCGCTGCGCTCGTTCTGCCAGTCTTTGGGGATTGTCACTGTGCGGCGATACACGCCCGCCGGGTTCCGTTGCGGCAGTCGCGGCGGTGGACCGTCGAAAGGCATTGTGATATTGGTGTAATGGGGTTTGTCAACGAAAGTTTCGCCTTGGGCGTTCGCTAGGTTTTGCATGGTCCAGTTGCCTGGCACAGAGACCTTCACGGCATCGGGCCGCTCACCGGTTAGAGCTTCAACGGGCACTTCATCAGGGCTGTCGAACAGTTCCAGCGACCAGACACCGTCTAGTTGTTGACGGCGCAGCCCCGACAACGGGACGTGCATCTCTAGCCGGTTGATCGCTGTCACCGATGGATCCGCCCATGGCCGTCTCGGTCCGATCACCGGCAGCACCACAAGAACCGTAACGGGCCGCTTCTGTAGTGCAACTCGCTTGCGTCACGATGCCCAGTTCCAGTGTCAGTGCCACTCCCAGCGCCAGTGCCACTGTCAGCCTCGCTGCCAGCAGTTTCTATCAGACTTAGCTGATAGCCGCTCCTACACCTGTTCGGTCTGTCGGGCATCGTTCTTGCTAGCAGCAACTTCTACGGTTTGTGATGCCTGCGGTCGGGTTTGTGCAGCCTGCGTCGGCCGCACAATCACAGACATCGCAGAGCAAGTGTGGGTTGGGGTGCTTGTGGTGGGTTAGCACAGCCCGTGCCACAGAGTCGGGTGTCAGCCCTTCGCTGGCAGCGACTTCCGAGTGGATCAACTGCGGCGGCTGCGACCCGGTCAGTGGTGGCGATGTCAGCCGCAGCGTTACTATCAGAAGTGATGCCGCCGTTGACCGTGCCCAGCGATCGGCGGGCTTTTGAGGTGGTCGCGCCGTTTGAGCCTGCCGGTGATCAACCCGCGGCCATAGAGGCACTAGCCGACGGCGTCAAGACCGGAAATCGCTTCCAAACCTTGCTGGGGATCACCGGATCGGGCAAGAGCGCCACCATCGCCTGGACCATCGAACGCTGCGGTCGCCCAACGCTGGTGCTAGCGCCCAACAAGGCACTCGCAGCGCAGCTGGCTAATGAACTGCGTGAACTGTTTCCGCACAACCGGGTGGAGTATTTCGTCAGCTACTACGACTATTACCAGCCCGAGGCTTACATGCCTTCCAGCGACACATATATTGAGAAGGACTCTTCGGTCAACGACGAAATCGACCGGCTGCGCCACTCGGCCACTTCGGCGCTGCTCACACGGCGTGACACGATTGTGGTGGCTTCGGTGTCGGCAATATACGGCCTCGGATCGCCTGAAGAATACGAGACCCAACTGTTGGTGCTCAACCAGGGCGGTGTCTATGACCAGCGTTCGATCTTGCGTCGTTTGGTGGCCATGCAATATGAGCGCAACGACATGAACCTCACCCGAGGCAAGTTCCGTGTGCGAGGTGACACCATCGAAGTGCATCGTGCCTATGACGAAACGGCGATACGCATCGAATTGTTTGGTGACGAAGTGGAGCGCATCACTGTTGTTGACCCGGTGACCGGTGAACGGCTCGAAACGCTTGATGATCTGGTGATTTTCCCTGCCACTCACTATGCCACTTCAGCCGAGCGCATGGAGCAGGCCATCGCCAGGATCGAAGTCGAGTTAGCCGAGCGGCTGTCTTACTTCGAGAATGAAAAAAAACTGCTTGAAGCGCAACGGCTGCAGATGCGCACCAGCTACGACTTGGAAATGATGACCGAGTTGGGTTACTGCAACGGCATCGAAAACTATTCTGGGCCGATTGATGGGCGCAAGCCGGGTGAAGCTCCCTACACGCTGCTCGATTATTTCCCGGATGATTTTCTGATGGTTATTGATGAGTCTCATGTAGCGGTTCCGCAGCTTCACGGACAATACGAAGGCGACCGCAGCCGCAAAGAAACTTTGATTGATCATGGTTTCCGTTTGCCGTCGGCGGCCGATAATCGACCGCTGCGTTTCGAGGAGGTAATGAGCCGACTGAATCAGGTGATATTCATGTCGGCCACTCCCGGCAACTACGAACTAGAGGTTTCTGAGCAGGTAGTGGAGCAGATTGTTAGGCCCACCGGGTTGGTTGATCCCGAGGTGATCGTCAAGCCAACGAAAGGTCAGATTGATGATCTGCATGAGCTGATAAAACAGCGGACACAGCAGCAGCAACGAGTGCTGGTAACCACACTCACCAAGAAGATGGCTGAGGATCTCACCG
>JAPYNU010000004.1 GCA_028283245.1 Candidatus Aldehydirespirator catecholifindens
CAGAATTTTAGGGTCAAAGAATTTACGAATGATCCACGCAACGTAGGGAGAATGAGGATAGGCTTTGGTGCGGACGCACCGGCTGGGATCACCGAGTATCGATGGTCTTTTCGTAGAGTCTCAAGCCAAACTCCATATACCACACTGACGACCCCTGGTCCACACATAGTAATTGGAAATTTCCTGCCTAACGTGGAAAGTGAGGCAACGCTTAGAGCGGTAATCGAAACCTCTGACGGCGAGTTCTTAGTGTCAGCGCCTGCGACTGTTCGCTTCACTACCTACGCTCCACCAACCGGTTTAGCAGCTAAAGCCCGTAACGGTGCGGTGGAACTGTCTTGGACAGATCCTAACATTGACGCTATTGAGGGGTATCAGTATATAGTGGGTACAGGTAACTTGAACAACCCCCGCTGGCAAAATTGGCAAAATGTGCCCAACAGCGACTCTGATACCACCAGTCACACCGTAATCGGTTTAACGAATGGCACGCAATATCATTTCAGTGTCAGAGCACGCGTAACAGGCCAGCCCCCTACCTCAGGCTCGGTAACTGTTTCTGCCACACCGGATGCGACAATACCGCAGGCACCGAAGAATTTTAGGGTTCATGAATTTAGATATCACCCGCCCACGCAAAACGATGGAGCGAGAATGAGCGTAGGCTTTAATGCTGACAGACCAGCTGGGATCACCGAGTATCGGTGGTCTTTCCGTAGAGTCTCAAGAGAAGACATAGATTTGGTAAGGACGAGCAAGACTCCAGGCTTACTAGTTGCTGGTTTCCAGATTAACGTGGAAAATGAGGTAACGCTTAGAGCGGCAAGTAGAACCTCTGACGGCGAGTTCTTAGTGTCAGCGCCCGCGATTATTCGCTTCACTACCGTCGCTCCTCCAACCGGTTTAACAGCTCAAGCCCGCAACGGTCGGGTGGAGTTGTCTTGGACAGATCCTAACCTTGACGTTATTGATGGGTATGGGTATCGAGTGGGTACAGGTACGTCGGACAGCATTACCTGGCAATATTGGCAAGCTGTGCCCAACAGCGACTCTGATACCACCAGCCACATCGTAACCGGTTTGACGAATGGCACGCAATATCATTTCCAGGTCAGAGCACGCGTAACAGGCCAGCCTTCCACCCCAGCTTCGTCAACCGTTACAGCCACGCCAGATGCGACAATACCGCAGGCACCGAAGAATTTTAGGGTCAGACAATTTTCGTATCAAAACGATGTAGCGAGAATGCGGGTACACTTTATTGCTGACAGACCGGCTGGGATCACCGAGTATCGGTGGTCTTTCCGTAGAGTCTCAAACCAAACCCCAGATGACACGAAGACGAGCACGACTCCAATCGTAGCATTTACTCATTTCCTGCTTAACATGGAAAATGAGGTAACGCTTAGAGCGGCAATCAAACAGTCTGACGGCACTTTCTTGGTGTCAGCGCCCGCGACTGTTCGCTTCACTACCGTCGCTCCTCCAACCGGTTTAACAGCTCAAGCCCGCAACGGTCGGGTGGAACTGTCTTGGACAAATCCTAACCTTGACGCTATTGAGGGCTATCAGTATATAGTGGGTACAGGTAACTCGAACAGCATCAACTGGCAAAATTGGCAAAATGTGCCTAACAGCGACTCTGATACCACCAGCCACACCGTAACCGGTTTGACGAATGACACGCAATATCATTTCAGTGTCAGAACAGTCACAACGGGCCAGCCCCCTACCCCAGGCTCGGCAACCGTTACAGCCACACCTACAGAACCACCTGCCCCAGCCGCACCAACAGGCGTTACAGCTGCCGCAGGGTTTTCATCTGTAGCACTGCGATGGGATAATCCGTCAAATAATGCTATTGATGGCTACCAGTATCGCCAGCGCATCGGCACCGCCGGCACTTGGAGCGACTGGAACGCTATTCAACCCAGCAACACTGATACTACATCTTTCTCAGTCAGAGGCTTAACAAACAGTACTACCTACAACTTTCAGATACGCGCTGTATCAGATGGTGTTACCGGCACAGCATCAGCAATCGTCACAGCTACAACGAGAGCACTCACCGTGGAGTTCGCAAGCGCCACTTATGCTGGTGGCGAAGCTACTGGCAGTCGCACGGTCACGATCACACTGAACGCCTCAAATCGGCCTTTGGTGGACATTGATATCTCATACACGGTCGATGAAGACGCCAGCACCGCAAGCCCAGGCTCGAGTTACGACTACATAGCGCCGTCAGGTAAGGTCACGCTGCCTGCAAATGCCAACAGCGCCACTTTTGAGGTGACTGTGAACAATGACAACAGCGATGAGCCTGCTGAAACTGTTGTGTTGAATCTCGTTGCTGGCACCGGCTACACGTTGGGCACTCAGCAAACCACCACTATTACCATCACTGATGATGATGACACTAGAGTGAACGTGAGGCGAGTTACTACGGGGCAAGGTTTCTTTGAAGGTGAGAAGCTAGAGTTCTCCTTGGGTGGCAGTCGTTCACTGGTATCTGGTGAGTCGGTGACTGCACCGTTAACGTTCAACTCTGGCGCTGGCGTGGCGACTCGGGGAACTGATTACACGCTGGCCTGCAAAACAGCCTCTAATGTGACTTGCAGCAACCTAAACTCGGGCAACGCAGAGATTACAATAGCAGGTCCCATCAGCGGCAATACGTGGGCGAGATTCACCCTCACTACAGTCATAGACAGCGATGCCGAGTCTAGTGGTGAGACAGTGGACATCGGCCTGGGCACACCCACTGCGACCGGTTTAGACGGTCGCTTAGGGGCACCCTTAGACAGAGCGGGGCAGTTTACGATCCGCGACTTGGTAGAGGTTTCCATTTCGGCAGGCGCAACAGTTGTGGAAGGCAACGGTGCGCGTATTGATTTTGAGTTTGCGCCAGCACTGAGCGTTGCACTGGAAGTGAATGTACGCATCGCTGACGCGTCAAATGGCGGCGATTATTTGGCACCCCTTGAGGAAGGTGACGAAGTGGTGCCCATCCCAGCGTCAAATACACGGTTGGTTTTTGGGAAGAATACCATTGACGATGAAATTGATGAGCCTGACGGGCAGATCACCTATATTCTGCTGCCCGGCCGTGGTTACACCATAGACAGCGCCAACGACGTTGCGTTGGTGACTGTCACCGACGATGACGACGACAGCGCGGTCACTTTAACCGGCACCGGTGTTTCGATAATGGTGGACGGCGGTATCTTGGCGATGCGCGAACGCGGTACACGTGATATGCCTGCTGCTGGCCGTGACTCGCTGCAGTTGTCGCTAGCCGCGTTGCCGTCTGAGCCGATTGTGATTGTGGGCTCGGTAGCGCAAAAAGCGACGATCCCGACTGGCACCCCGGGTACTTTTGACACGACGACCTATCCGATTGCGCGTGTCACAGCACCAGCGGTGTTTTTTGCTTCTGGCAGCACAGGGCCGATAACCCTATGGGTGACGGCCAACAGCCGTGATGTTGCCGACGCGCCTGGTGCTGTACACACCGGCGAGGTGACGTGGAACGTCTACAAATACAACGCGGCCTACACCGACGGCGACCCGACCACGCCGCTGGAAGCATATGCGGGGCTGTCGGTTCCTTCAGTGCCGTTCCGAATCACTGATGATGATCCGACCCCAGTGCAACTACTGCCTGCTGATCCTGTTGATGCTGAGGCCACCGAAGCCGACAATGCCGACACGGCCAGTTTGCGGTTGCGGTTGGGTCGTGCGTTGCTGACCGGTGAAACATTGACAGTACCCATATCAGCCGCAGGTGCCACGTTGGACACTGAGTTCTCATTGGCTGTGTCAGGGTCGCCGCAAGGTGTGACCTATCAGAAAGCCAACGCTTTAGGCGAGGTGACGTTCACCGGCCCGTCCGCCACAGAAGCCACACTCACAATAGCTGCTCTCGACGACAGTGATAATGTGAGCGAGCAGGTGACGTTCAGCATCGCCGACCGTTCTGATGTGGATGATCCGCAGGCCGGTGATGGGTTCATGCGCTCAGACGGGCTCGCGGGTGGGGCATGCTCAGGCAGTCGCTGCTCTGTTGGTGGCACGTTCGCATCGTCACAGCAGATCACATTGTTAGATGATGATACGGGTGTGCGTGTTGTGGTTTCAGGCGATGCTGAGGTGGCTGAGGCTGCTGGCACGTTGACTTATGATGTGAGTTTGCCATCGGCACCTGTCGCAGGTGAAACCGTGACAGTCACCGTCACTTCCGCTACTACCACGGCGTTGACAGTCACCGCAGGCGCTTCTTTGACGTTCAACGCGTCGAACTACTCAACAGCCCAGCAGGTAACCGTCACCGGTGTGCCCGACAGCACAGACACAGCGGATCGGACAGTGCAGGTCACCTACGCCGTGTCTTCTACAGGGGGCACCTCACCGGTGTATACCAACGTGGCTGATCAGGTGCTCACGGTCACCGTGATTGATGACGATGCCACAACAGTGACGTTGTCTGGCGGCGGCGCTGCAGAGTCGTCACCCTCCGCGAACCTGATAGAAGGCGACGCGACCACCAGCGACACGCTGACAGTTGAGCTTGGCCGTGCTTTAGTGGCTGGTGAGGAAGTTAACGTGTTGTTGTTGCTGGCTGCGCAAGCCAACGGTTCATCGGTTCCCCAGCCAAGCGGACGCGAACCACGGATATCAGCCAACGTGTCGCATCCGGCGGTATACAACGATTTCACGATGGCTGCTACCGGTACTGGTGTAGGGTTGAGCCATGTTGAGGCGGTGACACCGTCTCATGTTGGTTACCGGGTGGTCACCTTCAAAGGCGCAGGCGCGCAAACAGCTACCGTGACGATGACCCCGCGTGCGAGTTTAGATGATGGCGAGGTCCAAGACGACCTGTTCAGCATCACCCTGCTTGAAACTTCAGACAACCGCGATGTGAATCTCATCGGCGGCCCAGTGTCGAACTTGGGTGGCGGGGTGCAAGCCTGGAAGGATGCCAACGCTGCTGGGGCATCGCGTTGGTATCAGATCAGCGATGACGACTCTTTGACGGTGCTGCCGGATTGGCCGCAGATCCCGGCCGGGTTCACCGCTGGCAGTAAGTTCCGTTTGCTGTTTGTTGTCCCATCGGTTGATCCTAGTTCGTCTAACATCGCCGACTACGATCTTGTCGCCAAAGCTGCGGCCAGCAGTAGCGGTCTAGCATCCATCAGACCTTACACAGCAGAGTTCAAAGCCCTTATTTCTACATCGTCGGTTACCCTGAAAGACCACAACAGCCTTACCGGTACTGGTGAGCCGATTTACTGGCTGGCCGCCTCCCCAGAGGCCAGCAACAAAGCCGCCGACGATTACGGCGATTTGCTCGACGGTAACTGGGACCAAGAAGTAACTCCACGCAACGCCGACGGTGACGCTATGAGCGTTAACGCCCGCGGCTATTGGACAGGCTCCATAAACGACGGCACCGCCGCCACCGGCAAAGAAGCAGGTGCCGACCAAGTGGCGTTAGGTCTTTTGAACGACGACAGTTCCGGCAGAGACCCTCTCGGCGGCGACGGCTCCATAACGTCAGCCGCTAGCTTGGTCGAAACCACACAAATCGGCATGTTCGTGTTATCGCCGGTGTTCACCGTGGGAGTCCCGAAGGTTTCCATCGCCGCAGACACATCGCCGGTTGTCGAGGGCGCCGCAGCCACCTTCACCGTCACCGCTGATTCTGCCCCAATCAACAACCTAGTTGTGACAGTTGCAGTCGCCGAAAACTCCGCTGGTGGCCGCGACTATGTGGCCGCAGACGACCAAGGCAACCAGACAGTCACCATCAACGCAGGCGAAACCACCGTCACTCTCAGCGTAGACACCACTGTTGACACCGTAGACGAGCCCAACGGCTCTATCACCGCGACCATCACCGGCATCAACCCAACCAGTCCCGACAGCCACATCATCGACAGCACTGACGACACGGCGACAGTGTCGATCATCGACAACGACCCAACCGAAGTAACCCTCAGTGTGACCGACGCGTCGGCTACCGAAGGCGACGCCGATGACACGATCACGCTTTCGGTTGGCACCGAGCGCCCGCTCATATCAGGCGAAGTGCTGCAAATTCCTTTGCGCTTCAACGGCGGCAGCGATCAGCCGTTCACCTTGGCGCTGAACCCTCAGGCAGGCCAACCGCCACGAGGTGTCACGCTGAGCGGGTCAACAGTGACCATCACCGGACAAGGCGACGGCACCGACCCGACGAAAGTCGCAGCCGACAGCGTCGGTTTGACGTTGACCGCCAAGCTAGACGCAGACACCGACGATGACACGATCACTGTCGACATTCCTGTCAGCTCCACCACAGGAACATTCCAGTTCACTGCCACGCCCGACGGCGGAGCGGTCGGCACCGGCACCAACTGCGACACGACCCGCGCCACATGCCGTGAAACGCTTACCGTTATCGACAATGAGATCCTTCAGGCGGTGGCGCTGTCGGTGGACGCAACCAGCGTCAATGAGGGTGCCAGCCTGACCGTCACCGCCACGCTGACATCACCGGCGGCTGCTGAGCGCGACATCGTGGTGCAGCAGCGTTCCGGCATCAGAACCGCTTCGTCGGCTGATTTCACGCTGAGCAACAGTGGCACCATCACCATCGCAGAAGGTGCCACGTCGGGCACTCTCACGTTTAACGCCACCGACGACGCAGCAGATGAGCCCACCGAGACGCTCACCTTAGAGCTGGGCACTCTGCCGAGCGCTCTGCTCAAGGGAAGCCCCGATCATCTTGACATATCAATTGTTGACACTGACACCGATCCAGAGATCTCGCTGGCTCCGCTGCTGACAACTTTGCCGATCACAATACAGCCGTTGCCTTTAGAGGCAGCGCCGATCTTTGAAGGCAAGCCAGTGGTGCTGAACGTGATTTCGTCGCCTGCGGTGCAATACGACTTGAAGGTGAATCTCTCGGTGACCGACGATGCGGGAGGTGCTGATTTCGTCGCATCTGGCGATGAAGCCGATTTCAGTGTGACGATCCCTAGCGGTCAGACTTCAGTGCTCGCTCAGGTGCCTACAGTCGACGACGACGTTAGCGAACCTGACGGCTCGGTGACTTTGAGCGTCGAGTCGGGCACCGGCTACACCGTCACGAGCGCCAAGACGGCCACGGTCGAGCGCTCAGCTATGGAGACTGAGCTGATCGGTGCTGACTCGGTATCGGTGATGGTGCGTGACAACGATGCCGCAGTAGTGGTGGCGCTGAGCGGAGGCGGTCAGGTAACCGAAGGGGTTAGCTCGTCGAGCGCATCGATCAGCGTCGTGCTGGCGCACCAGCGCAGCGCCGGTGAAGTGTTCAGAGTGCCGTTGAGGTTGTCGGGTGCTGGTGTGCAAGCCGGTGACTTGGTGCTGAGCGTGGCCTCGGGCACAGGAGTCACTATTGAAGGAGCGTCGACGCTGACACCGGTGGTGGTGTTCACTGGAGCGGGAAGCGTCACAGCGGTACTGTCGGCAACCGCTGGCGACGATGCAGACATGGTTCATGAGCAGGTGCAGTTGAGCCTGGGAACGCTCGGTGCTGCTCTGGTTGCCGATCCGACGGCTTCGATGGTGCAAGTGGCGATCACCGACGATGACGACGGTGCCGCGGTGGTGGCTTCCACCGGAGCGTTGATCGTCGCTGAGGGCGCTGAGGCCAGCTACACGGTGCGGCTCAGCTCGCAGCCTTCAGGCAACAACACCGTCACGGTGACTCCGACGGTCACCAATGCCGCGTATGCAACGGTGACCCCGACATCGGTCACGTTTAGCTCAGCGAACTGGGATCAGCCGCTGATGTTCACCGTTTCGGGAACAGACGACAGAGTCGACAACCCGGGTGGCTCTCGCAGCACTGACATCACCCACGCCGTGGCTTCAGCCGACACGGATTATTCAAATGTCACCGGCCCGAAGACTGAGCTGACAGTGACCGACACGCAGCCGACAGTGGTGAGCATCGTCAACACCGGCAAGTCGACAGTGACCGAAGGCGACTGGCTGCACCAACCCGACGCGTTCTGCACAGTCACCGATGTCTGCCACATCTTCGGAACTACCTACAGAGGCATAGAGATCAGGCTAAGCCGGGAACTCGAGTTCGCTGGCGAGCGGCTCGAAGTGCCGATCCGTATTTCTGGCACCAACGTCACGCCCGAAGACATCAGCGCCACATTCATTTGGCAGGGGGCTGACCGCAGGCAACCACCGGACCCCAACATTCCATCACCCCTGCGCACTCCGGCCAACCCGGGAGTTGTCTGGGAGCACGACGACAGTCTCTACAAGCCGTTGCGTGACACTTCGAAATGGCGTTGGGTCCACGATGACGCCCAACGCCCCTTGTACTTTCCTGAGGCAGCGCAGCAATACGAACGCAGCCTCGTTGATTTGTCGACGTTGGAGCTGACCGCAGTGTTCGACCACTCAGAGCTGAGTTCGGAACAGAACCCGAATACCAAGTGCGGTAGGTCACAGTACGTCTGCGCTAAGAAACCCGAAGTCGGTCTGTTGATCTTGTCTTTCAACGACGACAGCCTCGGCGAGGGTGCCGCTGAGCAGGTCACCGTCGAGATCGGTGATGCTCAACAGTTTGCCGCCCGGTCGGCCAGCAACCTCGCAGGCGGTGCCGTGCCCCACGAGACGGCTAACTCGGTGACGATCACTGTCACCGACAACGATCCGTCGGTGGTTCCCTCGGCGTTGGATGTAGAGATTTTTGAGGGAACCTCCATTGTGACAACCCCATCCAGCGGCTACACACTGCGACTGTCCGATGATCCCGGCAACGGCACCACCGTGACTGTGAACGTGACCAGCAAAGATGAGTCGGTGCTCACCGTCAGCCCGTCGGAACTCACCTTCACCGGCGGAGCGACCGGCAACTGGAAGACGCCGCAGCCAGTGAAACTGACAGCAGCCGCCGACGAAACGGTAGACGACGAGTTCGTGACTTTGGAGCATGATGTCACCGGATGGAGTGCTGTGACCAGCGGCCCTGACGTGAGCGTTCGGATCATCGACACCCCAGCCGGGGTGACGATCACCGAGACCGGCGGTGCCACAGCAGTCAGCGAAACCGTAGGCGCTCGCCGCGACTCCTACAGCCTGGTGCTCGAATCTCGGCCCACCCACGATGTCACCATCACGCCAACATCGGCATCAACGAAGGTCACCTTGTCGGGAGCGGTCACTTTCAAGCCCGACGAATGGAATCAGCCCAAGACGATCACGGTCACCGCAGTCGACGACGACATCATCAACGCCGCTGCCGATCTTGCTGTGACGATCACCCACGCAGCCACCTCTACAGACACTCGTTATGCGGGCATCGACGTGGCACCGGTGAAGGTGACCATTACCGACAACGACACCGCCGGGCTCAGCATTACCGAGAGCAACGGATCGACCCAAGTGGTCGACGACGGCAGCACCGACAGCTACACGGTGGTGCTCGACAGCCGTCCGGCCTCGACGGTTACGGTCACTGTCACATCAGCTACGCCTGCTGCGTTGACAGTGCAAGGCCCCAGAGGAGTCGCCGGTGCCAATGCCACACTGATATTTCTTCCCACTGCTTGGGATACGCCCCAGACGGTGACCGTGACCGGCGTGGCCGACTCGGTTGACAACGGCGGCAACCGCAGCGTCAACATCACCCACACAGCGGCCTCCAGCGACACCAACTTCAACGCTTTGAGCGCCACCGTGGCTGTGGTAGTGCGTGACAACGATGCTGCGGGCGTGACCGTCACTCAAAGCGACGGATCGACGCAGGTCACAGATGACGGCAGCACCGACAGCTACACGGTGCAGATCAACACAGACCCCGGCGCTGGCAACACGGTGACGATCACGGCGACCTCCGCCAATGCCGCTGCTGCGCGCGTGAGTGCTCGTGGCGGCAGTGCGGGTGCCACGGCGACGCTGACCTTCACCGGCGGACCAGCCGGTTCGTGGCGCAGGCCCCAGACCATCATCGTGACCGGCGTGGCTGACGATCTCGACAACGTCAACGTTGATTCGCGTACGGTGAACATCACTCACGCAGCGACGGTCGCCGACACCTCCAATGCGTATCACGACATCACCGTCGCGGCGGTGACGGTGACCGTGGCTGACGATGAAGCCGACGTGGGCGTGGTGATCATCGAATCAGACGGTTCCACGAGAGTGTCTGAACCTGACGGAACCGACACTTACACAGTGGCTCTGCAGTCGAAGCCGACCGGCAGCGTGACCGTCACGGTGCGCTCGTCGAATGGTGGTGCGCTGCGGGTCTCCCGTTCGGACAGCCAATCACCTGCCCGCCAAGTGACGTTGACTTTCACAGCTGCGAACTACGACAATCCTCAAACAGTGACCGTTACAGCCCAGGACGACGACATCGACAACGCCAGCAATCAGCGAAGCGTCACCATCTCCCACCGCGCCACATCGAGCGGTGATAGTCGCTACAACAATCTCAACGGACGCACCTTGAGCGTGATCGTAGACGATGACGAGAAGATCGAGATCCGCTTGGCTCATTCATCAGACGGTGTCACAACGGTTCGTGAGAGCGCACCAGGCAATACCGACACCTACACCATCAGACTGGGTGCGCCAGTGCCTGACGGGCAGGTAGTGCGAGTCAAGCTCACCGCACCGGCGTCATCGCCGCTAAAAGTGTTCAAAACCCAGGATGGTAACAAGGATGGGCGAAGTATTCTCAACCTCGATAGTGAACTGATATTTAGTCCGAGGGACTGGAATACTCCAGTCACGCTATTGGTGCAAGGCGGAAACTATGCCCCTGCTGGCAACCACCAATTGAGTGTCACGCACAGCGTCACTGGGCAGAGCGCTCCCAGTTACAGCGGCCAGTCAGCCGACTTGGATGTGCTTCTAATCGACGATGACGCTCCAGGCGTGACCGTGGTTGCCAGCGACGACCGCGACATCGCTGAGGCAGGCGGTGAATATACCTACTCGATGGTGTTGAACCAAGAGCCTAAAGGCGTAACCCCGACCGTCTTCATTGCGGTCGAATCCACTAGTGATGCTGTGAAATTCGAGATCGGCAATAACGCTGCGAGAGACACCGTCAGTGTTAGCTTCAACGCAAGCAACTGGTCAACACCTCAAGAAATCACAGTAGTCGGCCAAAACGACAATGCAGACAACCCGGGCGATGTTCGCCTAGCCACCATCACCAGCTCGGTGGTAGCAGCTGGGACTACCAACTACCGAAATATAACTGTGGAGAATGTCACGGTACGGGTGATTGATGACGATGAGCCGCCGGAACGGATTTTGCTGATTCCTGTCGTTCACGAAAACACCGCGGATGACGCTGCCACAGCGAAGCAAATCATTGACACAAGCACCTACACTGAAGACCATACATCGGCAGGATTTAATCAAAATCAACGGGGAACAATTTTCAATGTTGTAGCACGCCTGGACGGCGCTACCACTTTCGGCAGTAATGTAGACATCTTCTTTGCCAATATTCTTTCCGC
The DNA here is from genome assembly GCA_028283245.1 of Candidatus Aldehydirespirator catecholifindens. Taxonomy (GTDB): domain Bacteria; phylum Actinomycetota; class Acidimicrobiia; order Acidimicrobiales; family Aldehydirespiratoraceae; genus Aldehydirespirator; species Aldehydirespirator catecholifindens. The sequence goes on from JAPYNU010000004.1 coordinate 11,526, forward strand.
TGACGGTGAAAACCAAATAAGGGCTCGTGTGAATCAGTTAGATTCAACGCAGCGTCTACGCATAGACGCAGGCGAATCCGAGAGCAACGAAGTAGCGTTACGACTGCGGAGTCTCAGATACCAACAGGATAAAGACATCGACAATGCTGACGGTGAGGTGACGATCACCGGTCAAGTGCGTATCGGCGGTGTAGCAGTCGATACGACAGTCGTGCCATTAGTCTTCGCTTTGGTTGATAATGACCCAACCGAGGTGACTTTAGCCGCGGTCGCCAACACCATTGCCGAGGCATCTCAAAGCACCGAAGTGACCCTTACGCTGGGCAATGCTCTGGGCACCGGCGCAGAGGTGACGGTGCCGCTGGTGGTGACGGGCGCAGCCGACGGCGAGCATTACACGCTGGAACTCAAATCAGGTGCTGGCGTGAACACTGCGGTCAGCCTTGACACCGAATCGCCGCACAGCGGCCAGAACCCGGCTGTGGTGTTCGCCCAGGGTGCTCAAGTGGCGACGTTGGTGCTCACCGCTGTGCCCAACACCGACAGCGAAGACCGCACGGTGGCGATCGCTGCGGGCACCGGCGCACGAGCGCCGACTGTCACAGGCTCCGGCGGCGGCATAAACGTGTCTGGTGACCCTGTGTCAGTAGCCATCACCGACGACGACACCACTACAGTGAGCGTCGTTGCGGGCGTTGGCATCATCGAAGGCGGGGATGCTTCTTTTACGCTCACCGCGAGTCCGGCACCTTCGGCTGCTCTGGCAGTCAATCTGCGAGTCACCGACACCACCTCCGGCGGCGCGGCCACTACACCGACGGTGACTATCCCCACAACGGGCGTTCTCACATACACCGTGTCGACAGACGACGACAATGTTGATGCGCCCGGAGCCGAAGTGCGAGTAAGGGTGCTTGCTGGCACCGACTACGTCCTGGATTCCAGCGCAGACGTTGCGATGGTGCAAGTCGCCGACAACGATCCCACCTCAGTGTCTGTGCGTGGCAATTTCACGACACCGGGCGGCCAGCCCAAGGTGGTGTGGAACGAAGCCGAGACGGCTGGCACCCGTGAGATCATCGTCACGCTTGACCGGGCTTTGGACGCAGGCGAAGTGCTCGAAGTGCCGCTGGTGATCGAAGGTGCCACGCTCGGCACCAACATCTCACTGGCATTGAAATCGCCGGTGCTTGATGGAGTGACACTGACAGGCCGGTCGGTGACGTTCACTGGATCGTCGGGCAACACGGTGCAAGAGGCGACGCTGGAAGTGACGCTGCTAGCCGACAACACCGACACCAACGACGAGATCGTGTCGGTGAAACTGCCGTCGGTATGGCCGTCCAGTGCGGTGCCCTCTGCGACGACCACGGTGCAGGGCGGTGCCACAGGCTCAGGGTCGCTGTCTTTCAGGGTGATCGACGACGACAAGCCCGCCGTGGCCGGTGTGCAGGTGTCGGTGGAGCGGATGAAGCTCACCGAAGGCGGATCTGCTGGCGCATACAACGTGAGTTTGGGCACCGACCCCGGCGACGGGGTAACGGTGACGGTCACGCCGACGTCGCGCAACACCGACGCAGTGACAGTGGCACCTGCCACTTTGACGTTCACGGGCGGCAGCAACGGCACTTGGAAAACACCGCAGAAGGTGACGGTAACGACGCTCGAAGACGACGACTCAGATGCTGAGCGGGTGTTCGTGACGCATCGGGTGAGCGGATATCCAAGCGTGATCACGGCACCGTCGGTGCTGGTGATCGTCGCCGACGACGAAGCTCCTACTGGCAACCGTCTCGTGATAGTGCCCGCTACCGTCAACTCTTCTCTGTTCACCAGCGGGGCGACTTTCAACATGGAACTGGTGCCCCAAGGGCTGTCTTTCGCCGGTTCGGGCGGCGGCGGCGGCATCGGTGGCACCAGCAACCGCAACGTAGGCGAAAAGCTCTGGCAGCAAGCCACCGGCAAACTGACCGCCCGAGCATTGAGCCACATCACCCTCGCTGGCGCTCCCGACGGCCTTTCGGTAACTTCGGGACGCTTCGTGCAGACCCGCGACGAGAACTCAGGCGAATCCGACGGAGTCACCGGCTCCAACGTGCTGTTGGTCTTGACCTATACGGGCGAACCGGTTACCACAGCCTCCACTGTTACCGTCACGGTGGGCAACCAACTGCTGAGCCGCCGCGGTGGCAGTCAGGGAAGTCCGTGCGACCGCTTCAACCCGTGCGCCGACATTGTTGGCTCATTTGAGATCACTGTGGAGCCGCCGGGTGTGGTGGTGTCGCCAGCATCGCTCGACTTGGTGGAGGGTGCCGCCGCAGGCAGCTACAGCGTGCGGCTTTCCACCGATCCCGGCGACGGTGCCACTGTGGTAGTGACCCCCGCATCGGCTGATACCGGTGCGGTCACGGTCGGCTCAGCGCTCGTCTTTACTGGCGGTGCAAGCGGCGACTGGGCATTACCAAAGGAGGTGACGGTAACGCCAGCCGACGATGACGATGCCACCGATGAGACAGTGTCGATCACTCACACTGTGACCGGTTACACCGGCGTTTCGACAGGCCCAGCAGTGAGTGTCACTGTGACCGACGATGAGGATTTCTCGGCGGTAATCACTCAGAGCAGTGGATCAACGCAGGTTGTCGAAGACGGCGGCAGCGATACATACACGGTTGCGCTGAGTGCTCGGCCCAGCGGTACCGTGACCGTGACCATCACCTCGGCTGATGTTGCGGTTGCTTTGGTGAGCACCAACGCGGCGGCGGCAAAAACCGCATCTTTGACGTTCCTGCCCGCCCAATGGGACACGCCTCAGACAGTGACAGTGACCGGTGTCAATGATGCTGTTGACAACCCCGGCGGCGACCGCAGCGTGGCGATCTCGCACAGCTTCGCCGGCGGCGGGTTCGGCTCGGTCACTGCCGATGTCACCGTCACCGTCACCGACGACGAACCGACCGTCGTGTCGATTGAGGCTTCGGGCAACATCACCGAAGGCAACTCATCGACCCGTGCCAGGATCACGCTCAGCTTTGAGGCACCGGTGCCGAAAGGTGTGACGGTGGCTGTGCCGCTGCGGCTCACCGGATCGGCTGGGGTGACTCTTAGCGGCACTGAGAATCGCGATTTCGATCTGACGCTTAAGCCAGGTCAGAGGGGCGTGACTCTCTCAGAGGAAAACACCGCGTCGCCGCTTGTCACCGTCACCGGCAAATCCGGGTCGCCGGTGTCGAGCGTAGTGCTGTTGCTGACAGCCGTAGCGTCGCGCAACGACGGTGATCGAGCAGACGACTTCGTGACGGTGGCGCTTGGCAACGCTGCTGCGTTCAAGGCTCAGAGCGCCACCAACGCAGTGGGTGGTGCAGTACCACACTCCACCACTACCAGCGCAAGGGTGTTCATCATCGAAGATGATGCGTCCATCGTTTCGCTTACTCCCGCAGACTTGGGTGATTTGACCGAAGGCACCACTGACAGCACGGCGCGCTTCCAGGTGAGCTTGAATATGCCACTGAGCGCTGATGAGAGCATCACAGTGCCTCTTGTCATCACTGGAGACGGCGTTACCGCTGACGATTTCACCCTGACAGCCACCCCCGTTGACTTAAGGCTCAACCTTGGGGTGACGCTGAACGGGGCATCCACGCTCACGCCGTCGGTAACTTTCGCCGGTGCCGGATCGCAATACGCCATTATTGAGTTGGAGATCGTGGACGACTCTGTCTCTGAGGAGACCGAGACGCTGGTGGTCGCTCTCGGCGATCTCACCGCTACCGGCGGATTGCAGGCATCGTTACGGAGGTCTGCGGAGGCCACGCTCATGGACAACGATGCAGCGGTGGCGTTGCGTGTCGTGGTTGATCCTCAGTCCGCGGGGCGCGAGCAGACAGTGGCCGAGGATCGCGGGGCGCGCACTGTGCGTGTGACGGCGTCTGTGGTCGGTGATTTGCGGTTCGCTGCCGATCAGACGGTGGCGTTGACGGTCGGTAATGCTGGTGATAGCGCTACCGAGGGTGATCCTGCTACCGAGGGCACTGATTATGAGACGGTGGCGGATTTGTCGATCACGATTGCTGCCGGAGAGTCGAGCGGTTACGTTGATTTTGTCTTGACTCCCGTTGCTGACGACGACGACGAAGGCCGCGAGTGGGTGACGATCGCTGGCAGCTTGGATGGCGTGACGGTGGGCGTGGTGGAAGCGAACGAGTTCTTCGCAGGCCGTCCGGCGAGTTTGTTTATTGTTGATAGTGAAGACACGGTTACGCGTTTGGTGTTGAGTTTTGATGCTGATACTGACACTGATGGTGTGCAGGAGTTTGTGCGTGAGGGTGGTGGCGCGAAGATGGTGGAGGTTACTGCCACGATTGTGGGGTCGCAGAAGCGGTTCACCAGCGATGTGAGTTTCAAGTTGGCTGTGGGTAAGGCCGGAGACACTGCTGTTGAGGGCACCGATTACGCAGAGGTGGTCGACGAGATGGAGGTCGGTGGTGAACTTCAGCATCAGAATGAGATCACTATTGTTGCGGGTGAGGTGTCTGGGTCGAAAACGTTCACTTTGACACCTGTTGATGACAGTATTGATGAGCCGACGGAACGGTTAAGTCTTTATCTTGATCTTGCGCTCCAGAATCAGCCTGAGTTCATTTCTGATGTTGTGTTTTTGCCGATTACTGATGATGATGGTGCGACTCCGGTGAGGTTGCTGGCTACTGCTGGTGATATTGCTGAAGACTCCGGCTTCAAAGACATATCTGTTGTTTTGGAGCGGGCTCTTTCTAGCAGTGAGACGGTGACGGTTCCGTTGACTATTTCTGGTGTGACGGTGACTAATGATTTCACGTTGGCGTTGCAGCCGTCGTCTCAGTCGGGGGTGACGTTGTTGACGGCATCACCGCATAGCGCGCAGAACCCGGCGCTGCAACTAGCGGCAGGGGCATCGCGGGCTGTGCTGCGTTTCACACCAGTAGACAACGACAAGCGCACACAGCCGTATGTGAACATCGATTACGGCACTGGGGTTAGAGCGCCATCGGCTTCTGGTGTCACAATCGAGACGCCGTCGGGTGCGCCGGTCGGGTTCGTTATCACCGATGACGAAACCGGCGCTGTTGAGGTGCTGTCGAACTGGCCGCTGCTGCCGACCGGGGTGAACACCGGTGACACGTTTCGGTTGCTGTTCACCACCTCGGGCTCACGCGACGCAACATCGCCCGATATTGAAGCCTACGACAGTTTCGTGCGGTCTCATGCTGGGGCTGGTCACGCCAGTGTGATCCCCTATGCCGGGTTCTTCCGTGTGGTAGCGAGCACAGCGACAACCAACGCTGACGCTCACAACGACGCTGACACCACTGATAATGGTGCTGGTGAAGCTGTCTACTGGTTTGATGGTGACAAGGTTGCTAATGATTACGCTGATTTCTGGGACAACACCTGGGACGACGACACCACCCCCACCGACGAAACCGGCACCGTTACCGACCTGAGCGACGCTGCTGACTATCAGAGTTACTGGACCGGCACCGAAACAGACGGCAACCGCCGTGCTGGTTTAGAGTTAGGCCGAGGCCTAGCTGGCACAGGAGAACTAGGCAGCAACTTCCCAGGCTCAGGCCCATTGAGCAGCTTGTTCGCAGGCAGCGACAACGAACTACCGTTCTATGGCCTGTCGCAACCCCTCACGGTGGTAGCAGCAACCGAACCGGCATCGATCACGTTGAGTGTGGATGCCGACACCGCCACGAACGGGGATCAAACCAGCGTGAGCGAGGGTGGCGGCGCGAAGACGGTGCAGGTAACCGCGACTGTTGACGGCTCTCTGCGGTTCGCCACAGATCAGCAAATTACGGTCGCAGTGGGTGCGGTTGATGACACCGCAATCGAGGGCACTGATTACGCGACGGTGGTCGACCAGACCATCACCATCTCTGCTGGAGCGGCGTCGGGTTCGACCACGTTCACGTTGACACCGACAGACAATTCGCTTGATGAGCTGTCGACATCGTTGTCTATTGCAGGCATGTTGTCTGGGATCGCGTTTACCGACACGTCAATTGCGATCACCGACGACGAGCCGACCGTCGTGTCGATTGCGGCTTCGGGCAGTATCACCGAAGGAGACTCGACGACCAGTGCCGAGATCACGTTGAGCTTTGAGGCACCGGTGCCGAACGGTGTGACGGTGGCTGTTCCGTTGCGGCTCACTGGATCGGCTGGGGTGACTCTTAGCGGCACTCAGAACCGCGATTTCGATCTGGCACTCAAGTCAGGCCAAACGGGCGTGACTCTCTCAGGCGAAACCACTGCTTCACCGCTTGTCACCGTCACCGGCGCGGCCGGGTTGCCGGTGTCGAGCGTGGTTTTGACCTTGACAGCCACAGCGTCACGTAACGACGGTGACCGAGCAGACGACTCGGTGACGGTGACGCTTGGCGACGCGGCGGCGTTCAACACGCAGACTGCCACCACCGCCGCGGGAGGCGCAGCACCGCACGCCACCGACACCAGCGCCACAGTGACCATCATCGAAAAGGATGCCTCCACCGTGGCGGTTGCTCGCAGCGACTCGGGCGACCTTACCGAAGGTGCCAGCGCCGCTGCTGACCGCACAGCGCGCTTCACGGTGAGCTTGAATTTGCCGTTGACCGCTACCGAAAGCATCACAGTGCCGCTCGCCATCACCGGTGACGGCGTGACCGCTGACGATTTCACCCTGACAGCCGCCACTGGCACCGGCATCAACACGGGGGTGACGCTGAGTGCGGCGTCTACGCTCACGCCGTCGGTGACGTTCGCTGGCGCTGGGGCGCTGGTCGCCACTATTGACGTGGAGATCGCTGACGACTCTGTAGATGAGGATACCGAAACGTTGACGGTCGCTCTCGGTGATCTCACCTCTGCCGGATTGCAGGCAGCGCCCTCCAGCTCTGCTGCGGTCAATCTCATCGACAACGATGAGTTCGTTGTCACGTTGTTGGAGGTGTCAGCACATGATTTCATTCGTGAAGGCAGCGAGCCTTTGCCGGTGCGTGAGTCGGGTGTGCCGACGTTGAGCGATACTGATATCTGGCTGCGGGTTACGACTAATCGCGCTCTGAAGTCGAGTGAGTCGTTGACCGTGCCGATTGTTTTTACCGGCGCGCTTGCAGGCGACGACATTGCCGTGACGTGTCAAAATGAAAGCATCACAGGAGTGTCGTGCGGTGCGTTTACTTCGGTGTCGTCTTCAACGGTGGTGTTTTCTGGCCCGACCGCAGAAATGTCTCACGCGACTCTGGTGATCACAGCGATGGATGACGCCGACACCATTGACGAGCAGGTCACTGTGAGCATCCCCGCCTCGTCGGCTTCGGGAGATCCCAAGCTGGACACCGTTGGTGTGTCGGGCACTGTGACAGGCAGCGGCAGCAGCACGTTCAAGATTGACGACGACGACAACAATGAAGAGATCACGGTGCGTCTGCAAGGTGGCGGCGCTATTGACGGCAGCATCAGCAGCGGCACAGGCAGCACAACTAATGTGACCGTGGAGTTGTCTCGTGCGCTGGTTGCTGGTGAGGTCGTGATAGTCAACCTCTCCGAAACCCTGACCTCGGCATCGAGCAGCGACTACACAACCACGGTCTCTGGTACAGGAGTGTCAGGCGATCTCGACGCGCTGCGCTTCAATGGTTCCGGTGATATGACAGTGCAGACCGCCACCGTCGGTTTCACTTCTACTGGTCGTGACTCTGGCGACCAAAGCAGCGACCCGACAGCCGGCGGCGATGGTGACGCTGTTAACGGTCTGGTCGTTGTGGGTGTTGCTGCTGCTGGACACCGCAGCAGTTTCGGTCTTGATGTAGCGCCCTATGACGATAACGACGCCGTCACACTGGATGATGCCACTACCCGTGTGCTGATCGTCGACGATGAAGCGACTGCTGCGACGATCTCCTTTACCGACACCGATGATGCTGCTTTGACTGCTGCGACCGTGGAAGAGGGCTCCGACTTAATGTTCAAGGTGGTGCTGCCAGCAGGGGTGACCGGCCCGGTGACAGTGCCGTTCAGATACACGCACACTTCGACTACGGCGGCCGATTTTGATGCTCTGCCAGCATCGGTGTCGATTCCGTATGGAGAGTCGTCGGCGACCGTGACGATCTCAGCAAAACTCGACGAAGAGACCGAAGCTGATGAAACGTTGACCGTGAGCGCCAGCCCAGCGCCGCTCGGGTTCTCCACTGCCATGTTCACGCTTACTGTCACGAAAGTGGATGATCGGCCGCGGGTTTCCATCGCAGCAGGCACGTCGCCGGTCACTGAGGGTGCGACAGCGAGCTTCACGTTGACAGCCAATGTGGCACCGGCCGCTGATACAACTGTTAATTTGACTGTGGCTGAGGGTGCGACAGGCGATTTCGTGGATGCTGGCGATGAGGGTGCCGCCACTGCGGTGATCAAAGCCGGTGAAACCACCGCCACTTTTATGGTGGACACGGCGGCTGACAGTGTGGACGAGCTTGATGGTGCTGTTTCGGTAACGGTTGAGTCTGGTACTGATTATGTGCCCAGTTCGGATGCTGATACTGCGTCGGTCACGGTGCTCGACAATGATGCTACGACGGTGACTTTGATAAATCAGAATAGCGTGACGATAATTTCCAGAGATGCTATTGGTGCTTTGTCGACGATTACGTTGAGCAGGCCATTGGTCGAAGGCGAAATACTGAAAGTGCCAGTGGTGTTCACTGGTGCAACACCCGGAGAGTCGTTCTTAGTTCTGCAGTCTAGTCCTGGGATGAAAGGAGTCACCAGCGGCGATTTCTCATCCGCAGAGCAGTCGTTTTTTACTTTCACCGGGCCAACGATAGGCGACGCATCCGGTCAGATGTTCCTCATTTATATTGACAACAACGACAACGTGGATGAGCAGTTGACGGTGAGCATTCCTTCGTCTTCCACGACTGGCACACCTCGCCTTGTTGCTACTGGTCTGCGCGATGGAGCGGTCGGCACGGGAACGCTCTCCTATGTCATTGATGATCCTGCTGATAACGAGGAGATTTCGGTGCGTCTGCTCGGTGGCGGTGTCATTGACGGCAGCATCAGCAGCGGTCCGCGCAGCACAACCGATGTGATCGTGGAACTGTCGCGCCCGCTTGTTGACAACGAGTGGGCCGAGGTGGTGCTGTCCGTTGACGACCTGGGCACTATGCCATCCCCTGCAGTGCGGACGATCGGTTCAGACACTCCTCATCTTCGCTATTACACCTTGACTTTGTCAGGCGATGGAGTAACAGATATCAGAGACGAAAATAGCATCATCGGGTTGCGTTTCACAGGTGAGACAGGCAAGACGGTTCAGCGGGCTACTTTGAGATATGTCTCTACCGGCCAAGAAACATTGAATCATACAAACAAAGTCGAGCAGGACGACGACACTGAGCACGAACTCGTAGTCCTTTCCGCGGATCCAACGAATACTGACTGGTCAATATCGCCGCTATTGAGTCTGGTTGCCTACGACGACGATGACCCGGCCACGCTTGATGATGCCACTGCCCGTGTGCTGATCACCGACGATGACCAAACCGCTTGGCAGATCTCCTTCACCGACATTGATGATGTTGCTTTGAGTGCTGCGACCGTTGCTGAGGGGGCTGATTTCATGTTCAAGGTGGCGCTGCCAGCAGGGGTGACCGGCCCGGTGAAAGTGCCTTTGGTTTACGCCCATTCCACGACTGAGGCAGCCGATTTCGATTCCCTGCCAGCAGCGGTGTCTATTCCTCATGGAGCGTCGTCGGCTGTGGTGACGATCTCCACAGTCAGCGATGCGGTGACCGAAGGCGACGAGACGTTGACCGTGAGCGCAGGCGCAGCTCCGCCAGGGTTCTCCACGACCGGTGCCACATTCACGCTTACCGTCAGCGAAAACATCGAGCCAGTCGTGACCGTCACGGCTGATGCCGCAACAGTCACCGAAGGCGGAACTGCTGCCTTCACTGTGACTACCAGTATTGCGCCGACGAGCGACTTGACGGTGTCTCTGGAGGTGTCGGAGAGCAGTGACGGTGACCATGTCGCCTCAAGCGACGAAGGCAACGACAAGATGGTGGTGGTGCCTGCTGGCATGAAGTCGGTGGCTTTCACCGTGAGCACCGTCGGAGATAGCACCGATGAGCCCAACAGCTTGGTGACATTGTCGGTGATTGACGGTTCGGGCTATTCGCTTGGCGACGCGTCATCAGCATCGGTGCGGGTGCATGACGACGACGACCACGGCAGCACGCGCGAAATAGTGTTCGAGAACCTTGACGGTACTCCTTTTAGGAGTGGGATCATCAAGAAGAGCGAAAGTTTCACGTTACGTATGCGTCTGGTGTCGGGCACGGGACCAGTGACCGTGAGCCTGCCTTCGACTGGCTTGTCTGGCCTAGGAGTCCCTGGGACTGACTATGAAGTGAATTCACCGGTCACGATTCCGGCTGGAGAGTCTGAGACCTTGGTGACGTTGAAGCCGTTGTTGTCTTCGCCACAAACAGCCAGTTTCGCTATTGCACTGATGCCTCAGGCACCCGACGGGTTCAGTGTAAATCCGACGACACTGAATTTCGTTGTCAGGATTGATCAGGTGCTTGTGCAGATGTTTAGGCTCGATACTAAGCCAGAGGAAGAGGTGCTGCTAGAACGTTCGGCGGCGGCGGCGAAATATCGTCAGGCGGAGATTGAGGTCAGCCTTTTTGGTGGCCGCACGCTGAAGGCGGGTGAGCGTATTGATGTGCCCTTGCTGATTTCGGGTAACGGGATCACTAGGCAAGATTTCTCGCTGAGTCTGAAACCCGGCGACACTTTGAACACAGGTGTGATGCTCGAGTCACCAGATTCGCTGGTGCTGGAGTGGGCATTGCGGTTTGAGGGTGCTGGCGCTAAGACTGCAGTGCTGATATTCGAAGCGTCTGCTGACGGTGTGGCCGAAGACTACGAAACAGCCAAGCTGGCACTAGGCAGCCGCGAGCAGTTCAGAACGGCGCCCAACACCAATGTGTCCGAGGAAGATGGGGTTGCGCCCCTTGAGTCTGCTTCGTCGGTGTCATTGGGGATCGTCAGCAGTGAGGATACTCCCACGGTGACAGTGCGCCCGACGCAGCCTGTGGTGACGGTAGGGACTTCGGCGCAGTTCACAGTGTCGGTGAACCCGACGCAGCCGTATCCGGTGACCGTGCTCTACAGCCACAACGCCTCGAACTACGTCTCTACAGAAGCTGTCGTGGACTTGCCGTTCACAGTCCCAGCCAACGCCGCGTCGGCGACGCTGGGTATCTCCACCTCGAATCCAGATAGCAAGTCTGCCAGCGAACAGTTGACGGTGAGCTTGGGCGGCGGTGCCTATCTGCTGGGTTCACCTTCCTCCGCAACGGTCACTTTGGTGCCAGCGGGTGTGACTGTGGATGTTGGTGATGGTTTGTCGGTGGTTGAGTCTGGTTTGGTTGGGGTTACGACGGATAGTTTTATGGTGGTGTTGGA
>JAPYNU010000040.1 GCA_028283245.1 Candidatus Aldehydirespirator catecholifindens
CGCCGCCGACTCCTGTGGTGAGTGTCACTGCTGGTAATGCTGTCACCGAAGGCACTGCTGCGTCATTCACGCTCACGGCTAACCCGGCACCCGCAGCATCTCTCAGCGTTACCGTCAACGTTACCGCTACCGGTGATTACGGTGTAACCACAGGCACCCGAACATTCACCATCGGAACCACAGGCACCGCCACGCTCACCGTTTCCACTACCGGCGGCTCAACCGATGAAGCTAACGGTTCTGTGACCGTCACACTCATTGACGGTGCTGCGTATAACCTGAATACATCAGCATCGTCAGCGACTGTGACTGTAACGGATGATGATGTTCCCGCTGTCAGTGTCACCGCTGGCAGTGGTGTTACTGAAGGCAGCAACGCATCTTTCACGCTCACCGCTAACCCAGCGCCACACGCCAACATCACCGTCAATGTGACAGTCACCGCCACCGGCAGCTACGGCATCACCACCGGCACCCGAACAGTCACAATCCCCACTACAGGCACAGCCACGCTTACAATCTCCACCACGGGTGACAGCACTGATGAACCGAATGGTTCGGTGACGGTGACTGTCACTGATGGTGTCTCATATGATGTCGCCTCGACCGTTGCGACAGCTACTGTCGCGATTTCTGATGACGATCCGCCTGCACCGGTAGATGCGGCGGTGTTGTCTGTTGGTGATGTGGTTGTTGGTGAAGATGAGTGGTTTGTGCTTGTGGCGGTGCGTCTCAGTAAGCCTGTGGCAAATGATGTGGAGTTTATTTTTGCGACTGCGACTACTGGCTTTGGCACTGGTCACGCGACTTTGGGTGCTGATGTCAGGTGGGTGGGTAGAGGCGGAAAGATTTCTAAGGGACAAACACTGGCCTGGTTGTCGGTGACAATAAGAGACGACAACCTAGATGAGCCCGACGAAACGTTCAAGATTGTGCTGTCTGATCCTGAAGGCGCAGTGATCGGTGACGGTGAAGCCATCATCACCATCAAAGACGACGACTGAACAACGACAACAACCACCCCGATTCTAGCTAGCCATAAAACTCTGGGATCTACGAAGTAGTTGCTCCCACACTTCCCGCACGACACGACCACCGTTCGGCGCTAAGGTCAGACTGTGAGCCAGTTCAGAGTTATTTTTGTCGCCGATGACTACGACTCCACCGTGGAGTTCTTCAGCAACATAATGGGCCTTGACGTGCATATTGCGTTTGCTGAAACTTTCAGAGGGACGATCTTCTCAGCCGCCGCTGGCTTCATTGAGGTAATTGAGGACGGCGCTGGCTGGGATTCCCCTGGAGTGTCGGGCGTGACAGTGTCATGGCAGATTGACGATGCCGCCGCTGAGCATGCCCGCCTGCTGTCAGCGGGTGCCGACATCGTGCGCCCGCCGGAGCTTCAGCCGTGGGGCCACAAGAGCCTAGAAGTGGCTGGCCCCGACGGACTGCGGATCATGCTGTTCGAAGTAGTAGCCGCACCGTGAACCGTCTCACCCTGTGAGTCGCCGAAATCCAAACAGAGTCTTTTCATGAGTTTGCGAACAACCGATCACGATTAATGACTAGTTCGGGGATCCGGTCATGGTGTGTGTTTTTCATCTCGACCGCTACCGCCTCAAACCCGTAGTCACTGACCAAGCCAAGAATCTCTGGCGAGCAGTCGTATGTCATCAAGAAGTCGCATTCAGCGCAGGCGAGAGCGTCAAAGATACGACGATGCGACACTGCGTTGTGCGCGTACAGGCGCGAACCGGCTCGCTTGCCGCCTCGTCCGGTGTAGGGCGGATCCACGAAGAAACGAGCGCCGTCAATCCTTGCGATGAGTTCCAGCATCGCTACCCCGTCGCCTTCGCAGAAGGTGATTCGATCTGCGTGAGAGGTTATGGCACGAAGCCGGTCAGCAAGCGTTTGCGGGTAACACCGCGATGCCACACCGTTGCCGTTCTCACCTCTGCGGGTGAGCGCTGCTCCCGGTGCTAGAACACCTCCTCTGCGGGTGCGATTCAGCACCAAAGTGCGGAATCCGTGGTCGAGCACCGTCTCTGGTGCCCGCTGCTCCAGCTTCTCGACATTGGCTCGGCTGATCGGGAATTCCAAGACTTTGGCAGCGAGTTCTTCGCCATGCGTTAGAGCAGCGCGCCAGAATGCCGCAACATCGCGATCGATATCGACCATCAGCACTCGGTCCACAAGGTTTTCCATGACTGCGGTCAGCGCCACGATTCCGCCGCCTACGAAGGGTTCCACTAGCAGCGGGCCTGGTTTTGCTAGCCAGTGACGAATGTGTGGGATCAGCCATGTCTTGCCGCCGGGATAACGCAGCGGGCTGCGCTGTGGCATCGAAGCGACATTCACGGCTGCGATAGCCGATGTCGGAGCACCGATGGGCGGGGAGAGGACTGCACAGTCAGCAACTGCCATAACGCATAGGACAGTAGCGCGGCCTTGTGACATGGGGTGTCTTATAGCTTGAGTTGGCTTGTGTTTAGCTATGGGGTTTCTTGCTTGATAGATGTGGCGGGTATGCCGATTAATAGCAGTGGACATGGGTTACCAACCCCACGCTGTAGCCGCTGCTCCAGTTTGGTCCAGTGTGTCGTGGCTTGACCAAACTTGTCGCCCACGAACACTTTGGCCCAGGCTTCAGCGAACGGTGCTTCGGCCTGTTCAATCATGCGTCTCTGCCGAGTTGTGGGTGCGACTCCGAACGGCTCTAGGCCAGCGAAGGAATCGATGTCGCGACGCATCGCAAACTCTTGGACGATTTGCTGGAGTTCATTGTGCAGAGATCGACCACGGGTAACGATCACGCCGACACTGATCGCTCCGTCGTGGTGGAGCCGTTGGAAGTTTTCTAGGTCTCGGTCGAAGAACGGATCTTTGTTGTTCCACTCAATCTCTAGCGCGATTGATCCCAGATCACTGGTTCGTACATGGTCAATCTCGTGAGTCATCGCAGCGGTTTCGATGTCGTCCACTATCTTGCGGACAACAATGGTGCGCTTGCCCCATCCCGCCTCAGACAGCTTTCGGCGAAGTCTTTGCGTTGGTGGGGATTCGCCTCCCCCGCCTTGGATCAACTCAATGTCGGTAGCTGATATCGCTGTCAGTGCTTCGCAGAGTTCGTCAAGCGCTTCTGGGAAGTCTCGCATCAAGATCGCCTGAGCATGGTTGCGAGTTGATATGTCAAATCCTGCGGCTTGCAAGTCAGCCAGAGTCATGTTGGCAGTTGAGCCGTTGCAGAGTTGTGCGAATAGGTGGGCCAGTCTGGTGCGTAGTCGTCGTCGGCTTGGTCTCCCCATACAGTCCATCCGTCTCGGCACCCACGACCGAACAGTTCCAGATATGGCCCCCATGAGCACGCCTCAATCACGTCGTACAGTTCGTCTGGCTTGCGGGAGTGCTCTCGTTTGCGGGAAGCGATCAGGTTGACTTGGCTACGGCCGGGTTGCAACGTCCGAGCTGACTTGCCTTTAATCCCAAACAAAACTAGTTCGGTCACGTTGCGGAAGTAGAACCCGACCCCGCGGCCGTCGGAGCCGCCGTCCTTGCGAACCTTGTGCCACACCAGGTTCGTCTTGTAGTCGAAACCCCACGCCTCCAGCACTCGCAGCCCCCACGGCAACAAAGCGTTCGGCACCCACAAATAGCAGTGCGCTGCGTCCGTGGTGAAGTCAGCGATTGGCATCGCTGCAATCTCCTCCACAGACATAGTTTCATAGCGGCACAATCGGCGGTGCTCGGGAGCAACCTTGCCGGTGCGGTTCGTGAATCGCCAAGGCGGATCAGCGAGGACCGTTCCGAACTGGCTGTCTTGCAAACCCTCCGTCAGGGACATTGCTGGAGTCACGCTTGTGCTCCTAAACATCTGCTTTCGCCTCCTAAACCTTTAGGGGAGACAGTAGCGCGGGCTTGTGACAGGGGGTGTCTTATAGCTTGAGTTGGCTTGTGTGCGGTAGCGTTCGGTTGGCGCTGCACATCTTTAGAAGAGCTTGAGAAGAGCTTGGGAGAGGTTCACGATGACTGAAACAATGTTTGGGAGCGATCCTGTGGCGGTGGTGCAAGCCGCGCCGAGTCGTTTCGATGCTTACGACACCGCAACGCTGTGGCGCAAAGACCTTGACCATTACATCCATCCCTTCACCGACTTCGCGCACTGGTCCGATGAGGGTGCCCTAGTGATGGCCGAATCTGAAGGCGCTTACGTTTATGACAGCGACGGTCGCCGCTATCTCGACTCACAGGGCGGCTTGTGGTGCGTCAACGCTGGCTACGGCCGCACCGAAATAGCCGAAGCTATGGCCGAACAAGCACGCAAACTGGCCTACTACTCACCTTTCACCGACACCACCTCGGCACCCGGCGCAACGCTGGCGCACAAGCTGGCGTCACTGGCACCGGGCAACTTGAATCATGTATTCTTTGGCTTGTCCGGCTCGGATGCTAACGATACTGCTGTTCGGATTATTCACTTTTATTTCAATCGGCTGGGCCAGCCACAAAAGAAGATCATCATTAGCCGCGTCAACGCTTATCACGGTTCGAGTTATCTAGCTATGTCGCTCACCGGCGTGGCGCATGATCATCTTGGCTTTGATGTCATCGGCGAACCGCTAATCAGCCGTGTTTCAGGCCCCGATCTTTATCGTGACAGCGGCGAAATGACACCAACCGAATACACCGACTATCTGGTGCAAGAGTTCCGCACCAAAGTCGAGAGTCTCGGGCCTCAGAACGTGGCCGCCTTTTTTGCTGAGCCGATCATGGGTGCGGGCGGAGTGCTGGTGCCTCCCAGCGGATATTTGCCCGCCATGCGCGAAGCCTGCCGCGAATACGGGATCCTTTATGTATCTGATGAGGTGGTGACCGCTTTCGGCCGACTCGGACATTTCTTTGCCAGCAAAGAGGTGTTCGATATTCAGCCCGATGTCATCAACTCGGCCAAAGGGCTCACGTCTGGTTATGCGCCACTGTCGGCGACGCTGCTGTCTGATGAGATTCACGAAGTGATTGCTGTGCCGCAAGCGCATAGAGCAGTTTTCTCACACGGGTATACCTATTCAGGTCATCCTGTGTCATGCGCTGCAGCACTGGCAAATATTGATCTCATGGAGCGTGATGACATTTGCGGTCATGTGCGTCGGGTTGGCCCTTATTTCGAGGAGCGTTTGCAGACTTTGTCGGATCTGCCGATTGTGGGTGATGTGCGCGGTAAGTGTTTCATGATGTGCATTGAAAATGTCGCTGATCGTGACACCAAAGAGATGTTTCCTGCTGATGTGGAGATCGGTCGCAGGATCTCCAAAGCTTGTGATGCTCGAGGACTGCTAGTGCGCCCGATCGGTCATCTCAATGTGTTGTCGCCGCCGCTGATTCTGAGCACTGATCAGATCGACTGGCTGGTGGACACACTGCGCGCAGGCATCGAAGAGGTCATGTCCGAACTCAACCGAGAAAGGCTCTGGCACAACCCAAACTGACAGCGCTCAGTGTCTACCCCTTCCGACAGTCAGACCTCCGAGCCTCGGCTGCTGGTTTCGCAGCCGGTGCAGCCAGCGCCGAGCTGCGGTGCTTTAGGTGGGGTTGACTGCTATCACTTCGCCGCAGAGATAGCCCCAGAATCCGTCGTCGCTGTCGGCCCAGCGGCGGAACGCAACAGAAATCTCTTCGAGCTCGTCGCGATTTGCGAAACCGTTCGCGGTTACGTGCTTGGCGAAGTCGCTTTCTAGTGCCCGCACCGCCCACATTTGCCCCCAGGCTTGCCGAGCTTCGGGTGTGGCATGAGTGACGGCACTGGCTGTGACCGCTGGCTCAGAAAACCCGGCTTTGAGCGCCCATCCCATAAGGAAGCGTCCCGCATCAGCCTCGCCTCCGTTAGCAGTCGAAACCAGGTGATACAACTCTCGCCAGCGTTCGATGGCTGGCTCTCGGGGTGCATGGATCATGGTGTCATAGTCGGAGTCGCGTAACGCCACCAGTCCACCGGGGCGCAGCACCCGCCGGGCTTCACGCAGCGCTGCCACTGGATCACCAAGATGCTGCATCACCTGATGGGCGTAGACCACATCGAAACTGTCTTCGGCGAACGGCAGCTCATATACCGAAGCGATCTCGAAACTCACGTTGCCCATTTCATCGCCACAGCAGACTTCGGCTGCATCTTCCGGCTCAGCCCCGAGCGACCCGCCAGAACAACACTCACCTTCAGCCCGAACCTCAACCTCAACTTGAGCCTTAGCCTCGGCTGCTGCTCGGCGTGCTTGGCGCACCATCTCAGCGGATGTGTCCACTCCGACCACACGGCGAACCTGGCGTGCCAGATCCACAGTGATCGTGCCCGGCCCGCATCCCAGGTCAAGCAATTCATGGTGAGGTTGCAGTCTCGGCAATAAGAAAGCCGCGCAAGTCTGTGCGTTGCGGCGTGCATACGAGTCAACGATCACGGCGTGATAGCCGTGCGCGTAACGTTCGAGTCTGCCTATCTCAGGGCTCACTGGGTCACGCCACTCTCACTAATCATTGGTCGCTGGCCACGTCTCATTGGTCATTGCAGTTCTGGCAGGGTCTCGTCGTAAAGCCACGACTCAACCACTTGCACGGCTGCGTCTCCGGCGAACTCATTGACGATCCCTAAGAATTCGTCGGTGTTGGTAGCGGCACCTGCTGAACGGTCGTAGTGGGTTCGCAGTATCTGCCAAAAATCGTCATCTCCAACATGTTGTTGCAAGGCGTGAAGAGTTGCAGCACCCCTGAAATACACAGTGGGATCAAAAAGTTCTTCTACGGCGATGCCTTTGGGCGGTGGTGAGTCGGTCAGCAGCGCTAGATAAGAGTTGATGTGCTCATCAAAATCGAGCTCAAAATGCTGCGCTTCAAACAGCAAATGCAGGTATGTAGCGAAGCCTTCGTTGAGCCAGATGTCGCTCCAGTCTTCGGGTGCCACCGAGTTACCCCACCACTGATGCGCAGCCTCGTGTGCAATGATTCCAGGTCCGAGCGTGTCAATGCCGTGGATCGACAGCGTCTGATTTTCAAGTGCTAGTCCCAGCGTAAACGGTGTCACCAAAGTTCCGTAGGCATCGAACGGGTATGGGCCGAGGTGCTCCTCCAAAAAGTTGAGCGCTTTAGGAGTCACCGACAAAGCTTGCACAACGTCTGGTGAAGCGCCGCGTGGCACATAGTCGCGGATTACTGGCCCTCCCGGGCGAAGCGTGCCCTGGTCAATGCGCTCAAAGTCGCCTATGTAGACCGCAGCCAGATAACTGGCCATCGGGTCGTTCATCCGCCAAGTGAAAGTGGTTTTGCTGTCGCTGGTGGACTCATCAACAAGCAGCCCGTTGGAAGCTGCGACGAACGGTTCGGGTACGGTTATCGCAATCTCATAAGTGGCTTTGTCGAGTGGATGATTGTTCGACGGGAACCAGGT
>JAPYNU010000041.1 GCA_028283245.1 Candidatus Aldehydirespirator catecholifindens
GTCACCCCCCGCAACCACATCCGCATTACTCACCGCTCCAGATCCGCAGCTTCTGAGATTTTGGTGCCGAACGTGCTGGCTCCTGATGCCGTAAGCGTAAGCCTGTCTCGTAAGACCCCGATGCTATGCGGGTAGGGTTACAGTAAGTTCCACTCAGGCCCTGACCTCATCGCAGCAAGGTGGCTACCCCGATGCCTCGCTTCAGCGACCACTTCAATGAAGAACTCGATGAGAGCACCTACACTTTTGCGTTTTCGCAGGTCAGACCGATCTGTGACCGTGAGACTCTAGTTGGAACGCTCGCCGACGTGCTGACTCAAGCGAAATCTGACCCTGAGGTCACCGCCGACCTACTGGAAGCAGTCGGATGGACAACCGCAGTTGCGGATTTGCGTCAAGGTCGACCCACAGTTCGGCGTGGAGACTTCGCTGAAGCTCTTGCCGCAGAGGCGTGCCAAGAACTGGACGGCAGCTTGGTACCGATTCGCAAGCTCAGGTATCAGATCGATCCGAATCAGACCCTGCCCGGTGAAGACGTTATCGCCTTTGTGACTGACGAGTCCGACACGATCAAGGCTCTTGAATTTGTGGAGGTCAAGTACCGTGCCCGGCCTTCTGCCAATATCGCAGTCGCTGCACATAAGCAGTTGACCGATGCGCGCAAGTCGGCTTACGCTACGACCATCAACTTCGTGGCGCATCGATTGAAGGAGTCCGATCCAGTTCTCTACAAGACCTTCATGGCTTTTTTGGGAGAGCGAGAGACCTGGGACGATCGACACACAGTTGTGCTGTCCTTAGAGGCAAGCAATTGGTCCGATACCATCGCTGTGAACCTTGATGATCTTGATGAACACTTGCCCAAGCTCAAATTTCGTATCTTTCCTTTTGAGAACTCTGTGACTCTCATTGACGAGATCTATGACAAAGTCCTATTGGACGCGACCGAAGATGACTAAGGCCATCAAGCTGCTCGAACACCCACAGTTTCAGAGAGAACTGTCCCAGGTTGGCGCGCACTCTGCGTTGCACACTCTCGGCGTAGCCGAGGAGAGTTCGGTCCAGTGGAATTACTACACGGAGCGAATTGTCCGCAACCTCACGGCGGTCACTGCGGAACTAGATGGCAACGAACTCAATGGAGCGCAGGCCGACGGAATGCGTGTTGTTGCTCAAGCGTGGGAGAACCTAGCGGAACTCGGTGATCGGGTAGAACGTTCAACGGCGTTGATCAATTCGGCACTTGCCTATGAGTGGGCTGGCTATCAAGCAAACGCAGCGTGTCTTGCTCGTCTTGCTGCCCCTAAGGAACGCTGGACCACAGAACCGAATTTTGATGGTCTCATCAGCGCTTTTCTTCAGCGTCTTTTTGTGCAGGTCAGGGAACTGCAATCACGGCTTACGGGATTACCAGCTCCAGAACTACTATGCACGAACGACGAAATTGACCGGCGCGCCGCTCTTGCGGTGACTGCAATCGCCCTTTCGGATGTGTCTTCATATTTTCTTACTGGTGACGATGGGCATATCAAGTCGGCCCTACGTGGGCTCAATCTCGCAAGTGCAGGTTTGGCGCAGAGTGGCGACGCGGTCGCCTACAACACAGTCGTTGGTTTGAAACGGATCGTTCCCGTTATGGCGAAGCGGTCAACATGGAGCCAGTTGGGGACAGTATGCTCGTCGCCTCGCTGGCAGCGCTATTTGAAGGTCTTGGCACGTGGTCTCGGTGACGACGTTCTTGCGAGTAGATCAATTTCTGAACTGTGGCCGTCACAGCTCGAAGCGGTTTCGGCTGGACTACTGGAGTCTGATGAGAGTCGTGTGATTCGTATGCCAACCAGCGCTGGCAAGACGCGAGTGGCGGAGCTTGCAATCGTCTACTCACTAATCGAAAATCCTGACTCGAAGTGTGTCTATGTGGCTCCCTACCATGCACTTGCAAACGAGATAGAGCAGTCATTTGCGAACTTGTTCCATGATTTGGGCTATGGGGCTTCGACAGTGCCGGGTGGTTATGACCATGACAAGATGGGCGCTGATCTTGTTACCACTGACGATGTTTTAGTGCTGACACCAGAGAAGTTGGATCTACTGTTTCGGCTACAACCCGAGTGGCTTAAAAAGGTTGCGCTTATCGTCATTGACGAGAGTCATATCGTTGCTGACCGGCAGCGAGGACCGAAGTTCGAACTGCTGATGTCGCGGCTACGTCGAAAGATCCCAGAGGCACGCTTCCTCATGATGTCGGCGGTAGTGCCCGATGCAACGCTTACAGATTTCGCTAAGTGGTTAGGGGGCAGTCCAGAGCAGGCGATCTCGATGGAATGGAGACCATCGCTGCTAAGGCTAGGGCTTCTTGACTGGAACGGTCAGAGCGGAACGCTACGTTTTTCAGCCGATGACACCACCGATGGGGAACTTGAGTTCATTCCGAATCTGATTAAGCAGACCGAGTACGAGCACGTTGCTGAAGAAACCCTGCGAGTTCGGCGCCCCAAATTTCCGAACACGTCCAACACCAAAGGGGAGGTTGCGGCTGAAGTTGCGTACCGATTTGCCCCGCTTGGGCCTGTCCTTGTGTTTGTTATGCAGACTGACTGGGCTAAGTCCACAGCAAAAGCACTGCTTCGGCGGATTGAGCTTGCTGAACTGACGAACCAGGCGGTACCTAAACAATTCCGGCTACGGAAGACGAGTCGCGCGGCTGCAGTTGCGTCCGAGTGGCTTGGTGAAAGCCATCTTGTTACTCGACTACTCCAACGCGGTATTGCCTTCCATCACGGCCGGTTACCCTCGGCTGTTCGTGATGCGCTAGAAGATGACTTTCGGGCACGAAATCTTGACGTGATGGTCGCAACTAGCACACTGGCGCAGGGCGTAAACCTGCCCGTTCGGACCGTAGTCATTCATAGCTGCCGCAGCCGCGAAGCCGATGGGTCGCCACGAGTGCTTTCAGCGCGTGAATACTGGAATATTGCAGGCAGGGCCGGGCGAGCTGGCGCAGAAACTCAAGGCAACGTCATTCACATCGCTTTACGCCCGCATGACAGGGACGATTTCGAAAGGTACGCACAGAGGAGATCAGATGTTGAACGGGTAGAGAGTGCTCTCTACAGGATGCTTCAAGATCTTGTAGCTGAACGGATTAGTTCACATGATGCGGCGCGTCAACTTGATGCCGACCTACTGGCGCTTCTCGTCGAAGAGGAAGGAGCCCTAGACGAGCAAGTATTTTCAGAGACTCTGTCGTCAAGCCTCTTTCAAATTCAGGCCGCTGAGAAAAAGGCGAAGGTCAAACCCTTAATCGACGTGATGACATCCACTGCGCGCCGCATCAGTGAGGATGTGCCCGACGTTGAGATGCGTCGTTTGTTCGCTTCAACAGGCCTGTCGTCACGAAGTTGCAGGATGATAGACGACCACGTTAAGGCGAACGAGGCAGCCGTTGAGAAACTCTTAGGCGACCCGGATAGTGACCTAGATCATATTCTTGATCTTATGCTTGACGGTCTAGCGGTTAGCGAGATGGAACCGCGAGCAGCAGCATCGGTAGATACTCGAGTGCTGTTATCGGAGTGGATCAGCGGAAAGCGGGTCACGAAAATCTGTGATGCCCTCGGCGTAGACGATTCCCAGAATTTGACCGAGTATGTTGAGGATGCCTTCAGCTATCGACTGCCCTGGGGGGTGTCTGCCTACGTTAAGTTAGCTTCGGCACTTACCGGCACGGTGGTTGAGTCTCGAATTGCGTCGAGTCTTGCAGGGATGATCAAGTACGGTGTTCCCTCACCTGAAGCGGCGTGGGCAATGAGTGCAGGTGTCGCTTCGCGTCGTGCTGCTGTGACGCTCGCCAATGAGCATCATCGAACTGCCGATGCTCGCACGGTCGCTGACTTCAGAATGTGGCTAGGGCGACTCGACCCAGATCTTCTTGCGGAGCGTTTGGGTTTGAAAGGCGCGGAACTTGAGTCCACTGCTAGAGCGGTCTTAAAGTCGCAACCAAACGAATATTTAACCAAGCTCGACAGTTCAGGTGGGTTGTTACCGCTTAAGACTTCGTGCCGGCCGGTGCGGTCTGCCATCGACTCTGGGCTCGTCTATGAGGTCGCCAGTGGAGACAGTCTTGAGGTTCAGCGCGACAGAGATAGTCGCCTCAACCGCAATGCCGTGCTCATCAAGACTGCTGGAAGGATACTCGGCTATCTTCAGGTAGATGCATCACGGGCCCTTGCCCTTGAGCTAGACACAGGAATGACTGCCTTCGCCGAGGTAGTAGAAGTTGCATCCGAGCCTGGTGGACAGATTGACATCACCGTAGAAATCCGTGCCACAAACAGCACTTGACCGTCTTCTTTATCTCACTCGACACACGATCTACTGCTAACTCTAATCAGGACACTGCATGCGCGAAGAGCGTGCCCTAGAGATGGCAGAAGGCTTGAGCGAACTGCAGCACTGGCTGAGGCCGTTTGAGACATCAATCAACCAGATGTTGCTGAGACAACCGACTACTGGTGACTTAACTGGAATATCTGGCGAATCGAACTCTCACTGTCAGTGGGGGAAGCTAATATTCTGACATTGAACTAAATCCGCAACAGTTCGTGAGATCGCGCAGGCTAAGTTGGTTGTCAGGGCGAATAGTACGTAGTTTGATATTTTATATTTTGAACCCGGGGAGAGGTTACGGCTATTTATATATAGACTTGATGCTAGGATCGGAGCGAAAGATTATTTTCCGTGAGCGGTCGTCGATATTAAGTAGTCCTCCCCTACGGCAAGTTCTGTGGAGAAGATCTACGATCTTAGTGGACAGCTCATCACGGTATTTGTTGAATCCGGAGACCCAGTGATTGTAGGCATCCATGGCACGCTTATAAGATGACTTCGAGGGTTGCGAATCAAGCTTGGTCGCTGCGTCATCTAACCGCAGAAGTAAACGCTGCAACTTGACCATCACATCAATCTCGGCCCGGGTCAATGTCGGTGAATTCGAGCACCGCTTAATGGTGGATATAGGTTGGGGTAGTTTAGATGTTGTGGGTTGGATCTCAGTTGTGGAGTTTTGTAGCATGAGGTTAAGGCTCCTTTTGGTAACGGCAAGATGTGAGCTTGCATCTGATCTTGAAGCGCTGGTTGATGCGGCTTGAGTTCGTAGCTGTTTAGGCTAGTCATGTTGATGACGAATTGCAAGCGCTTGGCGCTGCGCGTAAACGTGGGTTTGGGGTTGCTGGTTTCGGTTGGGGTTATATTATCAGTAGTGCTCGGGCTTGGTAGTTGGTGGAGTTGGTGAAGCCTTGGGCTGTGAGTCGGCGGACTCCACGGTCGTTGCTTCTATGCTTGACAAGTGGTGAGTTGTGTGAGGTGTTGTTGGTAGAGTTGGGCGGGTTTGGTGCTGTGGGTGTGGCCTGCTTCGAGTGCTGATATCCGGGTGGTTTGTGTGTTTATGTTGCGGGCTGTGGTGGTGAGTATTAGCCCGGTTTTGTGTCGGGGTTGGCGTGGGTTGGTTTCGTTGGGGTTTGGGGTGAGTTGATGAGCAGAGGTTATATTTCGTGTGGAATGTGGCGTTTGATGCAGCGCAGGATTTCGCGTCGGGTTTTGTTTTCGGTTTGTCGGTGTGGGTGTAGGCGATGGCGCGTTCGCCGACGCGTGTTCGAGTGATGATGATGCGCTATAGGGTGTTGTTGATGTTGCGGTTACCTGTTCGGTTGAGGCGGTGACAGACTCTGGTTCTTGATGCCGCTTCGACGGGACTGGTGCCGCTGAGCGCGGTGAGGGATGCTTCGTTTCGCAGTCGATGCGGGTTGTCGCTAGTGGCGAAACATTAGAGCATTGACCTAGCTGTCATGGAGTGGGTGAAGTTGTTCTCGGTAGCTCGGCATCAGCGATCCTGTGGCTAGCCCTCTCGGGAGTGAGATTCTTCTTACGTCCAGATTAAAGGGAGCCCTTTGTGAGTCCGATTGTTACGAAGCGGGCTCTACTAGCTTCCATGCGGTGTAGTAAGACTGTCCGATACCTCCGAGTGCAGCGGTCCAATCAGTCGGTTTACTTGTTGCAAGGAACTGTCTGAGTTCGTTTGTTCCGCGGCCATCGCTGCGAGTCCGCGCAAGCGCAATCGCAGCTACTCTCGGCACGCCAAAGAGGCGTAACGCTACTGCCTCTCGAGTGTGAACACCGTAATAGACGTAAGAGGGAACATCTTGGGAGTACGCAGATAGCTCATCGTCAGATCTCCTAGCCATCGCAAGCGTTTGTAGCGCAGAAAGCCCCCAGGACACAGTCGGCAAAATCGAACCGAAAAGCCTTTGACAACAGTGTGTGAGTGCATCGGTATGGCTGCGCGGCTGACCGTCTGATGCGGTCGAAAAGTGGTTGTCTGCGATGTCGCCCAGCTGCATCCCTCCGACCCAGTCCTTAACAACTCGTGAGAGAAAGTCGCCTTGGGATTCAGTGGCATCCAACCGGTCGACCAGTTGCTCACGCAGTTCAGGGATCTTGAGGAGCACCCCGATGGCATTCCTGAGCGTCGCTGAACGCCCAGAAAACAGTTCGTCGCCTAGAAGTTGATCGCCAATTCCGTTATCTGACATTCGAGAGAGGGTTGCTCTTACGCTCTCCCATGAAAATCCGGTTGAGTCAACGAGTGATATCTGTTTCCCTGCTAGTTGGGAAGCGTAGGCTCGGACACTCTGGACTAGAGCATCAGCCCAAGCCGGTTTACTGTTGCGTAACTCCTGGAAGCCAAGGGTGCCGCGCAAGACCTGCTCGACACGAATCGAGAACTCTTCAGCCCCCACCATTCGGTATGTGTGGGTGATGAATTGAACGAAACTTGACCAATCGCCCATGAAACTTAGCTTTGCCAGATCAAGAGTGGGATACTTCTTCAGTGCTTCCTCAACCATTGAGATTAGAACTGAGTTCAAATCCAGAGTTGCCGAAGTGAGATACTTGCGCAGGGCAACCTCACGCTCGTCATCGTGCGCTGCCAAGAGGATCACACCTGGCTGCCCTTGGTTGATGCGACCAGCTCGGCCTGCGATGTTCCAGAAGTCCTCGGTTGGCATCGTAACGCCGTACGGGTATTGGTAGCTGCCGAGTACAACGTTGCTAATCGGAAAGTTGATACCTTGGGCCAACGTCGTGGTTGCAACGATGTGGCGAAGTTCGCCAAGCTCAGCAAGCGCTTCAATCATCAGGCGAACATCGTCGGAGAGTCCCGCGTGATGAACCGCTACGCCCTTCTTAAGAAGGCGCGCTAGTGGATAGTCACGCCCGTATTCATTCGTGAGCAAGGTGCCGATTGATTCAACTAGATCGTTATGCACTTCGTCGTCAAATGCATCGGCAAGACGTTCGGCCAGAGCCCATGTGTATCTCGGTTACCCTACAAGTGTGACGGTTGAACCACGTTCACTTAGCGCTTGGGCAGTGGCAGTTGCGAGAGCAGTCGGGTTCTTGATTTTTGAGTAGGAGAGTCCGAGTGGTCTCCCAGACGCTAGTTCCACCGGCTGTTCGGTATGCAGCGATGGAGCAGACGTAACTAGCGTCTCCGCTACAACTCGGGAGTCTCCTCGCTTGGCTGTCTTCTTTAGTTTGGCCAGCCCAATAACACGGTCATTTGGCAGCCATTCAAGGCCAATTTTCACGACCTGATTGTTGGTTGGATGAAGCCATGACGCTATGTCAGCAGCATTAGGAATGAACGGTGTCATCAACAGAAAACTGGCATCTTGTGCTTCACGCTTGATCGTTGCGAGAAGGAGTTCGAGTTTGATCCCTCGGCTGCTCGCGCCGATATTGTGAGCCTCGTCCACGATGACAAGACATAGGGGCCGACCAAGTTCTGATACCCACCCGCCTCGAAAGAGGCGGTCAAGTTTCTCGGGTGTGGTCACAACGACACGGACGGGATCTTCTGTGGAATCCAGTATCTCAGCCTCAACGGAGTCGATCTCAAGGGCAGGTGAGAAGCGTTCGACTCGAATGCCGAGCGGAGCAAAGTCCCTCCGCAAACGCGCTGATAGCTGATTGACCAGAGCGCGGGTAGGTGCCGTATAGACAACCCACCCACACTGAGCCTCGTAGCTGTCTAGCGCATGAAGGATCCGGAACTCAGCGACTAGCGTCTTTCCTGCTGATGTTGGCAGTGAGACGACCACCGATCGTCGGCCTGTCCCCACCAAACCCTCTTCAACGAGAGCTTTGTGTTGAGGCTGGAGCAGTTCAAGAAACGGCTGCTCACTATCGCGGCTCGTTAATTGCTTGACGAACTCGCGAGCCCTAGTCCCAGCACCATGCACAATTTGCCAGATGCTTCGCTCAACCAGTGATCGAGTTGTGCAACCCAAAACACTGATAAGGAATGATAGATCAGTATCGCTGGTCTCTTCGGCAGCGTCCCGCGCTCTATCGAAATGAACTTCTGCTTGCTCAACAGGATCAAAGCGGCCACCACTTGACCCCTCTTTGGTGTACTCGGCCACAATCTCTGCGGCCCGCAACAAGTGGTACATGGCAACAAGCTTCCACCCGTCAGCGGCCTCGGCTTGGTTCTGAAGGAACGTAGGTTCTTCCGCGGCCTGCTGGTTGCGGACCTGATCAATGAGCGCATGCAACTTGTCTAAATCCCCCACCCGCGCTTGCGGATGAGCAGCTGCCACACTTCTAGCATTGTTAACTCGGTTGAGGTACCCCACCCAGAGGACTCAATAGTCGTGTCGGGCACTTCTTCGAGTAGTTGTCGCGTCTGAGCGTGCATCCCTCCGAGAACTCCGAAGGCTGCTGCTCGTGTGCGAATCCGCACGATTTCGAGCGCGGGGAGCTGAGATCTCAATTGCGCATCTTGGAGAACTGCTCTTAGTAGCTCGAATGCCTCCCGGCATGCTTCGGTGGCATCGGCGTCTTCTGAGAGTGCAAGCCGAAGTGCCGCTATCTCAATCGCTTGTGCTGAGAAAGAAACTGCGCTGGGATCTTGGAGTGCACCTTCGGGTTTGCCGAGGGCAGCCAAGGCAGCCAGGCTGTCCGCATCTCGTGAAGCGGAACTGACGGGCTCAGACTTGATAGCGCCAATCAGGTCAGTCATGCTGCCACCCACTCGACCCACTCAGCCATTGGTCTTGGCATATACATGGCATGAAACTCAACCGATCCAGGTGTGGATACCTTAGCTCCCAGAGTTCGATCTCGGTTGCTGACATCAGCTTCGTTAGGTGAAGTGTCGCGAACAAGCACGCCAACTAGGCGCACGGATGTCCCGCTGGTTGAGACGAATGCAGCGAGAGCCTCGTCAAATGAGGAACTAGTCTCTTCGCAAATGCGGGCATAGAGCCATTTGATGAGCGCAAAGCGAAGAGTATCGTCGCTGATCAAGCGCTCAAGCTGCTGGTTCATCCCGCTCTTGCCGGTGACGACGCTGGGCGGAGATTTCGCGTCAGACGAAGACTTCACCTCTCCGAACACAAGCTGGCAGCCCCCCGGCCGAACGCTTATCCCTACTAGGTCCGCCCCCGCAAGGCTTGCTCTCGGGTTGCGTTCATCTCGTCTAGCGTTCGATGGGAAAATTATTTGATAGTCCTTCTCCAGAATGACTTCGGCAATCGCCTCTCCGACTTGCCATGGAAGCACCTCATGAGATACGGCACCCTCCAGAAACTCGGTTAGCCACTGAGTTTCTGCACCCGTCATAGCCAGATCGCGAAGCTTCTCGGCGACATCACTTTCAAAAGCCAAATCAAGACTTCGCTCGGTGATGTCAGACGACATAACCATCATCTCGTCCTCGGTCCAAATTGTGCCGGTCCACGTAGAGTTGGCGCGGGAGCCTGCAAAGACCTCAGTTGGCATCGTTATCGAAGTCCAGCGACAGAGTGAAGGGAGCACATCAGACGCATATTAAGTGCTTTTACCTTAGTTTACAATCATTTCCGCTCATGCAGTGCGAACCGCCCCGCTGCCAGCAGCGCCGAACTCAAAGCCATGGACTTCTATGCCCATTATCTTAGAGTTTTTAATCCTCCTGTTTCATCCAATCCGCCTCGGCAACCTAACAGTCCCTGAACGCTTCCGTTGAGCGCCGTCACACACCACTTCCGTCGTCATCGCCAACAGCTGGCTGGTACCGCAGCGAGAGCGGCTGCTCTTTGAGAAACTGTTCTGGTCCGACGGGCTAGTCGGACAGCTTCGGGTATGCTGCTATGAGCATAAACGACTCAGCCCGCTGATTGAGGAGGTGGCTTGATCATGCCAGTCACGGCTCACCGCCATAGCTTGGAGCGAGTAAGGCATCATTGCCTGCTGATCCTGACAGCATCGGCGCTGGCTGCTGCTTTGCTTGCTGCGATTGCTCCACATCCTGCGGGTGCGATTGATCAGTTCTCTGAGCCAGACATGCCACCGGAGTTCACGGCGTGTCTGGGCCCAGCGCTGGAAGATCAAGACTTTGAAGATGTGGCAGCGAGCAGCGCGTTCACCGACGACATCAACTGCCTCGCCTATTACGGCATCACCCGAGGCACTGGCGACGGGAGCGTGTATTCGCCTTCACGAAGGGTGTCTCGCTGGCAGATGGCTGTGTTTCTTGATCGTGCTATGCGTATAGCGGATATTACGGCTCCGGTTTCTCGCACCGATGATGCTGGATTGCCGATCACTTATGAAGACACTGAAGATCGCCCTTCGGAAGTCCGTAATGCGATCACCAGAGTGGTGCGGGCTGGGGTGATGACTGGACGAACCGAGCCGAGGGTAGCTAGTGCGACCTTTGCTCCTGATGACTCGGTAACCCGCGTTGAGATGGCCACTTTCCTTGTGAACCTAGTAGCTCTGGCCTCACAAGATGTTGTTAAGCAGGGCGACGAGTTCTTTTTGACCCCTAGAAGGCTCAAGCCTGATGACGCTTTTGCGGACGCTCTCAGCACGCTTACCACCGCAGAGAACAATGCGATCAGCGCCGCATATGAACTCGGGATCACCCGCGGCGTCGGTGACGGAACTCGCTTCAACGGGTCAGGCCATGTGACCCGTGGGCAGATGGCAGCATTCATCATGCGTGCTCTCGCGCATTCGAACCTGCGGCCCGAGGGTGTCACCGTGCAGGCTGTTGGCGCTGATGTGCTGGTGTCGCTGCGCAACGCGGATTTTGAGCCTGTGCCTAACCGACTCGTTGATGTGTTTGCGGCCAACGATGCGAGCGTGGCATTGGCCTTCCGTGCTGATGGCACTTGTAGCAACCGAGTGCGATCTCTCACGGGTTTAGGCTCTCGGGTATGCGTGATCGACAGCTTCGATCCGATTACCGGTAACGACGGTGATGCCTGGTTGAACCCGCTCAGTGTTGATCAGATCGGCGACGGTATCACACTGTTTGCGTGGACGGATTCCACCGGGCGAGCGTTGCGCGCCGCTACTCAATACAGCATGGTGCGTATCACGAAGTTCGATCTCAATAGTAACGAAGTCACTAAAGCGGTGATCTCTTCGAGCGTGCCTGAGGGTGCTGACCTTGTGGCGTTTGGGACGACAGCGACGTTCACTTTGCAGCTCCGAGGTGAGACCGTTGATGAGGTTGAAGTGGATGTCGGTGCTGGCCGTCAGCGGTTGGAGTATGAGCTGGTGAAGCGTTATTACACCGGTAAGCGGGCTGCGGGCAGGCCAGTCACCACTGAGACTGAGATACTGCGGGTGCAACGCGATGGGAGCCTAAAGATTGATGTGACTGTGGCTGATCCACAACCGGCTCGGCGTGACAATAACGTGACTGTCACATTGACACTGAGCCGTCGTGGAAGCAACCAAGGCGAAGCTGAGAAACTGATACCCGAACCGCGTCAGCCAGTGCAGTATCTGACCTCCAATAATGACCCACGTTACGTGTCGTCTTGGCGTGAGACGGTCATCTTTTCTGAGGAGACCCCCACGGCCAGCAAGCTCACCGCTGTCTCGCCAGGATATAGGATCGCCCCTGCCGTAAACACGTCAACCACCAACGTGGTGCTAGCGACTCTGATTGACCAGTATGGCAATCCTTTGCCGGGCGCAACGGTTCGCTTGACATCGGTAGGCAACTCTACTTTGCGAGTGGATGCAGTGACCGGCAACGACGGTATCGCCCGGATCACTTATCTGTATAGGGGTGGTGCCGGTATCGAGATTCTTACGCTGAGCCACGACCGAGGAACCACTACTAAAAACGATGACATGTTCACTTCAGCACGCGCCTATTGGGTGATCGAAGCGAGGTCTGCGACGGGCAGCAACGACAACGTGCTTACAGCCAGCATCGCAGATCGAGCCATAATTGTTCGAGACGCGCCAGATGCTTCACCAGTGGTAATCAGCTACGATCCAGGTGATCAACTGTTCGTCAATGGAAAACCGTCAAGCTTTGATCAGTTCTCCAAAGAACTTGCCGACGCTCTTGAACTGAGACGTGACTGTGAGGCCCGCAAAAACGCTGCCGAACTACAAAACCGGTTGAAAGCTTCGGATGATCCCCCTGTAGCTGTGCCGAGCCCACCTGGGATCACCCTTGACTGGGAATCCTATGACTACACTAATATCACCGACATTGCTGCGGTGAAACTCTTAGTCGTGGGTGGCACCAGCTGCAAAGACAACAATACCTGAGCGCGATCTGTCCGCTGCTGACCGCTACAAAGATGTGCATCTGCATGCAGTAACTGCGGTCTGTGGTTTCGTAGCCGTATGATCGGTATATTGT
>JAPYNU010000042.1 GCA_028283245.1 Candidatus Aldehydirespirator catecholifindens
CCCCCGATGTCCTGAGTCTGCTGCCAATGATGCCCGGCATGAGCTGGACCTTCGGTCCCTCCGAGCCACTCACCAATCAGTTCATGCGACGGATACAACTTGAGCTTGGCTGTGCAGGTGCGCGAGTGAGGGTTGGGCAGCATGCCCTGCAGGCTCACAAACTCCTCAAACAACTCACCTGAGGAGCGGTATCCATCAGTGTCTTCCTCCACCGGCACGGGCTTAACTAGACGATAGGAAGCTTTTCGCCAGTAGTCGCCGCGCCATGCGTCTTCGACTGTGCAGAACTCGAACCAGAAGCACGGCAGGCCGAATTCGGCTTCGAGGCGCTCCTTGCACTCTGCGGCGAACTCATAGGTTCCAGGGTGCTCCGCAGAAGTGTTAGCGAACAGAACTGCATCACGCCGGTCCGGGCGAAGCAAGCCCGCTTCGGCAGCCATGAAAGTCAGAGCAGCCGAGGAGCGCCCACCAGAGAAGCTCACTAGATGAGGCAGTTCGGCATGGGACAGCTCGCGATAGCGGAGCGGATCCAGTTTCAGCGCATCAACCTCTGACACCTGTTCGGGCATCTTTATCGACACAGCATCATCGGAAACTCGGTTCCGGCCCTGAGCCGCGCTTTGCTCTCCAGACTTTTCAAGACTCATGCTCAGGATCATCTCACCGCCATATGACATAGGTAGCAGTTAGACCGAAACGAACGTAAGAAGAACTGCATCAGAACTCCGTCAACGGCTTACCAAGTAGGTCGCCCAAGAAGCTATTGGCGGCCTCAGCAAGCAGGCTCCTTCTTGCTTCCAAGAAGCCCTGATACCTTTTAGGATGCCAGAGAGAACGATCCTGAGGGATCCATTGAGAGGTCAACACACCAGGGTTCTTATTCTCATACTCAGGCAGGTAGTCCATCGGGGCCTTGGCACCAAGCTTCAAATTCTCACCTTGACGGATGAACGCTAGGTTCGCCACTTGATCGATTTGCTTCTTCGGCACATTGAGCTTGCGGAGCAAAGCTCGCGGAAAGATGTGGTGCATCTGCAAACCAGCTAAATCACCTACATGCTCAAACGACAGACCAAGACCGCTGCGCAACGACCGGGCACCACAGCGTCTAGTCATGATCCGCATGAGCCGCAGCGCGCCTTGCGATGGGCTCTGCTTCACCTCGAAATGGGCAGGAGTGAGCTTCAATCCCTCTGAACGGCTTCTCAGTTCACACATGAGACCATCAACACCTTCGCCTTCAGAGAAAGCTCTCAAATCAGCATTGATCCGATTCTTGACATCGGCAGACCATCGATGCCAAAGGGTTCCGAGCAGCCACCATCCCAGATACTGCCTAGTGCTTTCGACCGTAATATCGGCACCATTTCGCAGATGAACCGACACAACCGGTACTAGGCCCATGTTGAACTTAGTCGTCTGGCTTTGATCGAAGCCAAGTTGATCACGGAGCAGATTTTGTAGTTCTTCAGTGGCTTGAGCTACTCTTTTGTAACAATCTTCAAGTTTGACGCGCCTGGTTTTGATGACACTATCATATTCAATGCTCTTATAGCTACTCAAGTAGGCTGACATAACATGTAAGAGCCATTCAAGCTGTACTTCGAAGCCAGCGTTTCGCCATTGGTCAAGACGTTTCTCTATTGTTTCACGCGCTTCGGGCCACTCTAGGCTTATCTGGCCCAGAATCAAATCGCCTTCACTGACTTTCGTGCCAGCGCGGTTCACTATCGAAAATACATTCACCGCACCAGCCACATCTATTGTTGCTGGTAGACGACTGACAAATATTTCTTTGGAGCAAAGACTGGTAAGTTTGCTGATACGCTGAGAATATCTAGCCTTTTCTGTAGCACTCCATTCAACAGTATCTGACTGCTCATACCACCACCGCGTATCGTCACAGACTCTAGTGACGCTCACCCACAGCGGGTCCTCTTTGCGCTCCGCGCTTGCAAACTCAAAGTCTTCACTTTCTAGATTAAAATGCAAATCCCATGTGCTCAAATCGTGAACTGTGAACCACGGAGGCTTCTTTCCCCTCAGCACTGCGTACAGGGTCGACAATCGCTGTTGTCCATCAATCACAGAGTCCCGTGGCTGGCCATCGGCGGTTTTGGTCGGCCAGACGATGAGCGAGCCGACAGGACATTCGTGATAGAGCGAGTGGAAAAATTCTAGAACATTCTTCTTCTTCCAGACCCAGCCGCGCTGGAAATCTGGCATGGTCAGTTGACCACTGTCTACCTGGAACAACAACTCTGAGATTTTCGCCATGTTCCTAGCACTCCCTTCTCCGAGGCTGTAGTTAAGTTTACTCCGCCCCAACTGTCGTGAACTCGATACCACCCCAATACAAACATATTACATCTATATGATTCTTCAGATAACTAAATATAATATTTTGCTAAGATACACTTTAAACTCAGCAGGTCATCGCTCGACGATAGTGGTGACACTTCGCAACCACGGCCAAGTAGCTCCTTAGTGTTGAAACAACGTTTTTCGGCAAGCGGAAGTCTCCCGTTTTAAGCGCCTCTGAACCTTGCGGGGTTGAGAGCTTTGACTAGATCTGGTTCGACTGGGAGGGAATGCGAATGCGTTTCCGTGTGTTGGTTGTGCTGTTTGATGAGCGCAGCCGTCAAGTGGCCTAATACTGGGGCGGTTTTGATGCCGTAACCTCCCTGGCCAGCCAGCCAGAAAAACCCAGGGTGGTCAGGGTCGAAACCGACGGCAGGAACATGGTCGCTGGTGAAGGTTCGCAAACCTGCCCAGGTGCTGCGCACGCCACGCACTCGCAAAGTGGTGGCTTCTTCCAACTCTTGAACCCCCAACGCAATGTCTTCGGTTTCGGGGCGGGCGTCGCAGGGCTCACTGAGGGTTTCATCAGCAGGCGAGGCCAGCAGCAGTTCGCCTTCGGGTTCGAAATAGAACCGGTTGCCTACGTCCCACACCATCGGCCAGTCACCGATCCGCACATCTTGAGGAGGAGGGAACATAAACACCGAACGGCGCAAAGGATGCAGTCTCAGCGGTACCACGTCCGCCATCTCTGCTACCGCATCACACCATGCACCCGCAGCGTTGACAATCACGTCGCAGTCCCAATGCTGATCGGTGGCGATTACTCGCCAACCATCAGCCGTTTGGGTGATGCTGGTTACCTTCGACACCAACTGCAGATCTGCTCCTCGGGCACAAGCGCCACGTAGAAAACCCTGCAACAGGGCATCAACGTCGATTGTCATTGCGCCAGGTTCATACAAACCGCCAGCTGCGCCCGCTGGCTTCAGCACGCTCACAAGCTTGCGGCAAGCCGCTGCGTCAAGCCGATGCACTTCAACACCTAAGGCTGCCGCTTGAGCTGTTTTGTCTTCAAGGTCGTCTAGTTCGCTGGGTCGGGCGATCCACAGAAGACCCCGCGGTGTCAACAGTTGCTGGTCTGTGAAGCCGTCGGGTGGTTTAACCAGAAACGACCGTGCGACTCCGGCTAGGGCACGCACTGTTGACGCTCCCGAAGTCTCCGTGATGAGCGCAGCCGAGCGTCCCGTGGAGTGAACCCCGGCCTGAGCTTCGCGTTCGACCATCACCACCGATGCGTCTGGTGTCAGATGCCAAGCCGCCGAAGCGCCAGCGATCCCAGCACCAATCACCACCACTCTCACAAAACCGCCCTACGTCCGGTATTGGCGTTCGCTCCAGTAGCGCGTGTATCTCACGATTGGAGGCTGATCATCAAGTGGGAGGGGGGCTTAGGCGAGAGCTCGCAAGTTCTACATAGCTTGGATCGGTGTCGTAGCCGACACCACGACGGCCTGACGTGACAGCGGCCACCAATGTCGAACCGGACCCCATGAACGGATCTAGAACTAGATCGTCGGCATACGTGTACAACTCAATCAGCCGACGAGGCAGTTCCACCGGAAAAGGTGCAGGATGACCAACCCGACGAGCGCTCTCGGGCGGGATCTCCCACAGATCCAACGTTGAACTCATGAAGTCTTCACGTCCGATGGTCGCCCTCCACGGCAACCCTTGTTCTCTACGCTTCGCAGCAGGAATCGCCCTGTCGAAACGGCCCTTGCCAGCCACGATCACGCGTTCGGTCAAATCCCGCAGCACTGGGTTGGACGGCTTGCAGAACGAACCCCAAGCGCATGAGCCACTACTTCCGGCAGCTTTGCGCCAGATGATCTCACCTCGCAACAGCATTCTCAACTCGTCTTGCAGAATGCCAATCACATCCGCCGACAGCGATCTGTACGGCTTGCGGCCCAGATTGGCGACGTTGACAGCGATGCGACCCCCCGGCTCAAGCACACGCACACATTCAGAGAACACTGCCGTGAGCATCTCCAAGTAATCGCAGTACTTTTGCGGGACTTCACTTCCATCCGGTGCCAGCATTGCTAGCTCGTAGTCCTTCCCGACGAAGTAGGGAGGCGATGTCACCACCAGTGCGACACTGTTGTCGGGCAGTTCATCCATTCGACGGCTGTCACCCAACAGTGGTCGGGGGCTGTCAAATCCGTCGGCGTATTTGACTGTGTCCTCATAAGACAGTTCTGGTGCCGGAAATCGCTCATAGAACCGCGAAGCGTCGTGCCCTTCACGCCGACCGACACCAAAACTTGAGGTTGCGGTAGCCATTCCCTGAATCTAGTTCAGCGCTGAGACACCAGCGGGGACGATCTGCTGCAATTCCTCAGAAGTCACAAGATCGAAGCTACACGATTCATGCCACGCCGAAGGCTGCGACCGCCGCTGATGCTTCAGCTGGCACGGCGACCGAGCCACTCGCTTGTTCGCTTGGGTTGCTGGGAACTCACGCCTGTTCGCTTAGGTAATCATCATGACGGTATACGATTTGTGACCGTGCTTTGTGTCTTGGTGTGCGACTGCAAAGCCGAAGCCAAGCCATGACATCACAAGGCTCGAGTACCGGTTTCGCGGGGGTTGCGAGTGGGCATCCGCTGGCAACCGAAGCTGGGATCGAGGCTCTGCAATGCGGTGGTTCGGCTGTTGATGCAGCACTGGCCGCAGCATTCACGCAGTGGGTGGTCAACGCTCCTCAGTGCGGGCCCGGCGGAGAACTGGTTGCCTTGGTCGCTGGGCCAAGCGGCACTTCGCGCACAGATGTCTTCGTCTACGGCGGATGGTCACGCACACCACTGGCGGTTGCTGCTAAGCGAGACGCAGCCCGCGACGACCTCCACGAGGCCTGCAGGCCGCTCAACGCTGTGGTGCCTGGATCGCTGCGAGGTGCCGAGGCTGTGTGGCGTGCCCATGGACGACTCGACTGGGCTTCGCTCTTTAGCGGTGCTCTGGCCGCCGCGGCTGGGCACACGGTCACTTCACACATGGCCGAGGTGTATGCGGTAGCAGCCAGCAAAGGCCACCGCGAAGCTCTGCAACGGATTCTGGGCCAGCAGAACGCCCCGAAGCAAGGCGACACCATCCATATGCCAAACCTGTCGCGCACTCTTGAGTTAGTGGCGACGCAGGGTGCCGACACTTTCTACCTGGGCGAACTCGCCAGCCAGTTGGTGGCCGCAGCCACTGCCGAAGGGGCCCTGCTGAGCCACAGCGACTTGGAAGCCGTTCAACCCAGCGTCGAGACGGCGCAGCGTTTCGAATTTGATGACATTGTCTTGTGGCTGACACCGGCACCTAGCCAAGCATCCATAACCGCTGCGCTGCTAGCCGCTGCGCCATACGACGCTGATCCAGCCCGGCGCGATTTTGCAGAGGCGGTAGCACCGGTGACCGAGGAGCAACTCAGCGAGTTCTGTCGGCGAGGTCCTGCACTACCTTCTGGGACTGCCGTGTCCACTGCGCTTGATAGCAGCGGGTTGTCAGCGACTGTGGTTCATAGTCTTGCAAGCGTGCCGCTCGGCACCGGATGGGTGGCAGGTGACACAGGCGTGGTCTTCAGCGACCGGGTTGGTACTGCGCTGTCGCAGCGAGTTGACCTGCCGGGATGTAACCCGATTCCCGGCGCTGTTCTACCCCACACGCTGAGCGCCGCTCACGTTCAGCGCCGAGACGCTGCTCGATGGATGACCGTGGCTACCCCTGGAGGCGACCGGCAAGTCCAGTGGCTAGCTCAGGCGATCCAGCGATTCCGCCGCGGTGCAGAGGCAGCTGAAATTGCAGGCGGACCCCGCTGGTTCGTGTGTCCCACAAGAAGCCGTTTCGGTGTGCCTGTAGGCATCGGCGAGCCGTGGTATGCCTTTGCTGAGCCTGGAATTGAATGGCACGAAGACACTGAGATAGCTGGCTATGAGGTGCGCCGCAGCGCCAACGTCGGCGGCGGCCTGCAGCTAGTCATTGCTAACAGTCAAGATGTCAAACTAGCCAGCGACCCCCGCTCCGGCGGCACCGCTTCGACGATACAAGGTTGACAGAGGTGGCTGCAATAGTGGTCACTTCGGATAGTCGGATAGGAGGACGCTATGCGGTCGGTTGGAGTTAGGGAGTTCCGTGACCGGGCTACTCAAATAATGGCGGAAAGCGAAACGCTCGTCATTGAGCGTCGCGGTGTGCCAATCGGCTTCTACGTGCCGATCGCAACCATAGACCGGAGTATCGGCGATAAGGCCCTGACGGAACTGGGAAAGGTAGTTGAAGAAGTGCTTGCTCTCACCAGTCTGAGCGAGGAAAAAGCCGTGCATGAACTAACGGCCGAGGCAGCCGAGGCTTGGTCTGGCAGATGACGTGACGGTCTTCGGTCAAAGGAGGAGGCTGCGGGCTTTAGCCTTGGAGGGTGGATGACATTGAGAGGGCGCAAGACTTGGGGGCTGCGAGCAAGTTGATTGTGCGGCTGGCCAGCATTGATGACGCTGAGGCGCTGCGGCGCATTTACAACCATGAGGTGCAGCACACAACTCACACTTTCGATCTGGTGCCTCGAAGTCTGGCTGAGCAGCAGGCCTGGCTAAGCGAAAGAACTGGAGCGCACGGTGTGCTGGTCGCCGAGACAGGCTGTCAGGTGGTGGGTTTCTCAGCGCTGAGCGAGTATCGACCACGGGCGGCGTATCGCACCTCGGTGGAGTCAAGCGTCTATGTTGAGGCTGCGTTGCAGGGACGTGGCGTGGGGCGCAAGCTGATGCAAGAACTGGTTTCGCTGGCCCAAGCTCGAGGTTTCCACACGATGTTGGCACATATCGTCGGCGGGCATGAAGCATCAATCCAACTGCACGCCGCTGTGGGGTTTGAGATGGTAGGAACCGAACGCCAAGTAGGCCGCAAGTTCGGTGAATGGTTAGACGTAGTAATCATGCAACGAATGCTGCCGTAAAAGCGCGGCTGCTGCGCCGCGGCCGGGTGACCGCAGGAGCAGCTAGTTGGTGTGGGCCGGGGAGGATTTGAACCTCCGTAGGCTAAGCCGACGGGTTTACAGCCCGTTCCCTTTGGCCGCTCGGGCACCGACCCTGTGGGCCGCACGATACCATCGCCACGGCTTCAAGCGGCCAGTCGCCCTAACATTTGAGCGGCAATCACCAAAGGCTTCAACGGCCCCTACAAAGCAAGCATAGGTACCCATGCCCACCTTCGACATCGTCAACCAGCTTGATATGCAAGAAGTGCGCAGCGCCGTGGATCAGGCGGCACGAGAAGTCAACACACGCTACGACTTTCGTAACACAGGCACCACGCTAGAACTCGGTGATGGGACGATCACGTTGAACTCTTCCACAGAAGACCGTCTGCTGGCAGCTCGCATGGTGCTAGAAGAAAAACTAGTGCGCCGTAAAGTGTCGCTCAAAGCGTTGGACTATGGCACGGTGCAAGAAGCTAGCGGTGCCACGGTTCGGCAAGTAGCTGCGCTGCGGGCTGGTATCTCTTCGGATCACTCACGCCAACTCAACAAATTCATCAAGGGACTGGGCATCAAAGGCGTGCAGTCATCCGCCCAGGGCGACCAGCTACGTGTGCAGTCGAAGAAGCGTGACGATTTGCAAGCAGTGATCGCAGCACTAAAAGAACACGATTTTGATTTGCCGCTTCAATACGTGAACTTCAGGGACTAGCCGTCAAGCCTGCCTTGGACTCTTTGACACAGGCAACGACCGAAACCACGGCCCAACATCACGTCTTAGCATCACGGCACAGCATCAATCGAACGCTTCTTCGCATTCTTATTCCTTATTCCCAAGCGCGGGACTCCAAGCGGCGGATGCGCTCAGCGGTGGGCGGATGCGTGCTGAACATTCTTGAGAATCCGCCGCCACCGCCGCCCGATCTGCTTCTGGCCTGAGCCGCCAACGGATTGATGATGTAGTTAGATGCCTGACTGGGGTTGACCCCCGACGGGATCCGCAACGAATACGACTCCAAGCTCGCCAGAGCCCGAGCCAATGGCTTGCCGTCGCCGATGAGCTTGGCGGCGGAGGCATCCGCTTGAAACTCACGACTACGACTGATCGCCGCTTGGATCATCGCAGCCGCCAAAGGTGCCAGGATCGCAAGAGCCAGCTGCCCGAAGACGTTGTTGTTGCGGTCGTCGCGCCCGCCAGCGAAAATCGCCCCCCACATAGCCATGTTGGCGATGAACGTCACAGCCATGCCGATCGCTGCGGCCACCGAGCCGATGAGAATGTCACGATTGCGGATGTGAGCCAACTCATGAGCCAGCACACCGCGAATCTCGTCCCAGCCCAGCGCCTGGATCAGGCCAGCCGTGATACAAACCGCAGCGTTCTGGGGGTTGCGTCCGGTAGCAAAAGCGTTGGGTTGCGGCTCTGGCGAGATGTAGAGCTTGGGCATGGGCATCTCGGCGCGGCGGCAAAGGTTGACCATGATCTCGTAATACTCGGGCATGTCATCGGCGGTGACTTGCTGAGCGCGCGCCGACCTGATAGCGAGCCTGTCGCTGAACCAGTAGCTGCCTCCAGTGATGGCCACGCCGAGGATCAAGCCCACAACTAGCCCTCCAGAACCGCCGAGAGCACCGCCGATCGTTATGCACAGGCCACCAAGCAAGGCAAGCAATGTGAAGGTTTTGGCTGCGTTGAACATCTTCGATCACACCTCCGTGGCTTCAACCTAGCGGGCAAAGAGTACTAGCTCACCCTGCGGCTACTGCAACTACTGCCGGTCGTGCAATCAGCGCAGTTGTCGGGCCGAGTTGGAGCCGGACATCACTGCTTGAGCCGGAGTGAAACCCAGGAGGGGGTCCAGTGAGAACAGGGAGGCGACACAGCCTTGAGCTAGTTAGCATCAAAGCAAACTGAAATGGTTTGAAAGATGTTGCACAGTTTGATATGTTCAGATATATTAATGCTATCCAGTGCATTCAAAGAATATCGACACTGACTGAAGTCGCAAGGTTTACACGTTCGCTACAGCCCAGCCAAGGAGGCCCAGATGAAAGGAACCGAAAACCCCTTACCCGAAACGTCCGTCGAGATGGCAGGTAACCCCACCCCGGCTTCCGCCGTTGGAGCGGCATCTGTTGGCGAAGCATCTGTTGGCACTGCACCTCGGGCTGAGCGTCGGCTGCTCGGTGA
The DNA here is from genome assembly GCA_028283245.1 of Candidatus Aldehydirespirator catecholifindens. Classification (GTDB taxonomy): domain Bacteria; phylum Actinomycetota; class Acidimicrobiia; order Acidimicrobiales; family Aldehydirespiratoraceae; genus Aldehydirespirator; species Aldehydirespirator catecholifindens. The sequence continues at coordinate 9,513 of JAPYNU010000042.1, forward strand.
CAACCCAGGTCAGACAGCGATCTTGGCTCTGATCGCGATGCTCCTCCCTGTTATAGCGACTACCACCAACAGTCGCATCAGCGATGCTAACCATCGCATCGACCGTGTCGAGGACAAGATAACTGCCCTAGATAATAAGTTAGAGGTAGAGATTGACACCCTAGAAGCCAAGATGGAAGCCGGTTTTGCGGCCGTGGATGAGCAATTCGACAAAGTCGATGAGCGGTTCACCAAAATCGATGAGCAGTTTGATGAGCGGTTCGCCAAGATTGATGAGCGGTTCGCCAAAGTCGACGAGCAGTTTGACAAGATTGATGAGCGGTTCGCCAAAGTCGATGAGCAGTTTGATGAGCTAAACGACAAGTTCGATGTCCTAGACAAGAACATGACAGCACTGATCGCAGTACTAGGCGTGACCGATCAAGTAGCTGGTGCTGTCGACCAGCAGCTGCCTACCACCAGCAATACGCCTGCCAGCGACGATCAAAGCGGCAACCGAACGACCTCTGAGGCAAGCGCATCCGTCGACAACGAAGAAGCGCCCAACCAACAAGACGTTGATGACGCTACCCGCACCGAAACGCAAGACGCATCCATCAATAGCGACGAAGCGCTCAACGAACAGGTCAACGACCCTGACAGCATCAGCGGCTCACACGACGCTGCCAGCGATTTACGCGAGTCGACTACAGAGCACAACCCCACCAACTGCAACGAGATCGCCCCCGTCACACCTGTGGCTTGCATAGCGATACCCTTAGCTGCCTCGGGGCTGTAGCTCAGGCTGGTAGAGCACCTGCTTTGCAAGCAGGGGGTCGTCGGTTCAAATCCGATCAGCTCCACTCGAAACCGATGCCGAAGATGAGGCAGGTCTGCAGATGACACGAATCGGTTTGGCTCAGATCCGCAGCGAGCCGCACGCAATCGAAGCCAACCGCAAGGCGGGCAGCGAAGCGGCGGCGGCGCTGTTTGGTCAGGGTGCCGACATTGTGATCTTGCCCGAGATGACGGTGCCGTGGTACAGCAATGATCGCAGCGTGCTCGAACCGCTGGCCGAAACCCTTGACGGCGACACCGTCACCGCTTGGCACGAACAAGCTGACCAGCACGGTGGGATAGTGATCGGCGGGTTTTGCGAGCGCAGCGGCGACGCTATCTATAACTCAGCGGTGGCGGTGGACGCGAACGGCGTGATCGCGCATTATCGCAAACTCCACCTGTTCGACTCTGAGAAGCACTGCTTTGCGCCCGGTGATGCTGGGCTCGGCACGGTGGAAACGGCATATGGCAACATCGGATTGTGCATCTGCTATGACCTGCGCTTCGTGGAGGTAGTGAGGCTGCTGGCTTTACGGGGGGCTGATCTGATCTGTGTGCCCACAGCTTGGGTGCGAGGCTTCGATCGCCGCCAATACCGCGAAGGCGAACTGATTGCCCATGCCGAGGGAGCACTGATTCAAGCCAACCTGAGTCAGGTGTTCATTGCGTGCGTCTCACAAGTGGGGACAGGCGACGGAGTTGAACTGCTGGGGTCGTCGGTGATTGCCGACCCGTATGGCCGCATTGTGGGCGGGCCGCTATCAACTCAACACGAAAAGCTGGTGGTGTGCGATGTTGATCTCCATGAGGCTCGCCGGGCGCAGACACGCAGTGAGTTGATAACGCCACGACTCGACCGCCGAACCGACGTTTATGGCATAGCCCACAAAGGCGACATTCTCTAGCTCTCTTTTGCTCTACAGACACACCAGCAGCTCAGCGTGGCGTACGGGCTAATAGAAGCTGAAACTCGACAACAAACGGTTGAGTTCAGCTACAAGCATGGCGCGTTTAGAGTAGGCACCGAGCACCGCATACAAACAGAAGGGCCGCCGCTTCACGCCAGTGCCCACATGAAAGAAACGTTGCACACCAGCTTGGCCTGGCAACGAGCGCTGCACTTGATCCGTTGCGAAATCGGCAGGCCTGAGGCGTGTAGGGAAACCCGCTGCTGCGAATAGTCGCCTGTCAACTGAAGCTGCCGGGAATTCGATCAGGGCGACAAAGATGCTGTTGGCATCCATCGCTTCGACGGCACCCCGGCCGTAGTCACCGCGCTCGGTCGGCAGCGAGAAGTTGGCGGCATGCACCACTACTAACTGGCTCTTCGCACCCGGCTGCAGATCTGGATCAAGGGCTGCCGGGTCTTGCTGAGTCGAAAGCTCAGCCTCCCAGCCTGCGGGCACTTCAAGACTCACACCATGAGCAGCCAATCTATTCACACCAACACCCCCAATCAATGACGCTGACGCGGTCTGAGAAGTCATGATGCCAGCAAAGTTGCGGTAGCGGCGGCTGCCAAAGCCGCAGCCATGAAAGCTCCCGCAAGACGCGCTCGGTCGGCTTGTTGGTCTAAGCGGCGATGCAAACCACGCAGGTCGTCGGGGTTGCGGATACCGCGAACCGCTAGAAGGCTGACCCCTCTAACGACTCCAAAAACTGCGCCGATCAGACCACCCGCCCAGATGTCACCTGCCAGCAGCGCCGCCAACAGAAATAACGGCACCAGAGCAGTGTTGACCACTGTCAGCACCGCAGCACCAAGTTGCAAACCGAAACCCGCTGCATAAACCCAACGTCGGTAGGCGACCAGCCAGTCTTCATCGACCTGGCGCAATCCCGGAAAGCGTTGAGACGACAGATCCCATGCAGCCGCCGCTGCACACGCTAAGACCAGTGTCGCTAGCCGAATATTGTGGCCAACAGACATGAGCACTGCTTGGCCGAACACGCCTGCGACGGTACCCACAACAGCGCCACCGCAAGCTGAACCGAAAGTAAGCCATAGCACGGTCAGCGACCAGCGATTGCCTCGTGCCCGCTCACCGAGCGGACTGATGCTAGTGAGCATCGATATACCTCAAGGTGACCAAGTGGCACGGACTCCGGCCGCTGCGGCAGCTAGCGCACCGATCACAATGACTGGGATCATGTTGCAGTCGTGTTGTAGCTCAGCCACCGTGAAGCAATGTTGCCGCAGCGATCCGCAGTAGGTGATCTCTCACCGCTCAACAGCAACACCTAAACGTCACCACAAGCGTGGCCAACAGCAGGACGCGCGGCACACGGCTTCGCAATACTGAAATCCATCACTGTTGGTCTTGGTCAACCGAGAGGGCATTGTAGAGACTGCTGTGACCTGGGCCAACCCCCGCAGACTGCAGAGCTTGATCGGCTCGAGCATTGCGGCCGCGGCTACGACTTCGGCCCGACTGGCTTCGTCCCGACTGTCTTGCGTCGGATGGAGGCTGACTGGATGTACTAGCCAAGCCTGCGTCATCTAATGCCTGATTGAGAAGGTCTCGCAGTTGCTGCCAACTCATAGCGCTGCCAGCTCCCACTACACGGTTGCTGACACCATCAACAAGCACAAAATACGGAGAGCCGGGCACGTCGTAGTTCTGCCATGCCGCTGAGGACAGCACCGCTTTGACCCCGGGCGGAACCAACTGCGCCAGAGCCGCCTCGGAGTCGTGGGCGGGGTCTTGACCGACGATCACTAGGCGAGTGTTGCCACCAGGGAGTTCCAAGTCGGGCACGGCAAACGCCTCCCAGAAGCGCTTACAGGTGCGGCATCCAGGCGACAAGAACGCAAGCAGCGTGAAATGGTTGACCCCGATGACAGCGACTTTGGCCGCCCCGCCTGCGGGCACGGTGCCCACAAGGTCATGGGCTTGCGACGTTTGAGGCTGCTCTGAAGCAGACACACGAGACTGCGGTGCCAGCACGGGCGAGGAAGCGGAGTCGCTGCTGTCGTCGAGGCTGATGCCGGCACGGTCTAGGGCGCGCAAGATCTCGGCGTGGGTGCGCAACAGGCCGAACACCAGCAAAGTGAGCACTCCCACGGCTATCGCCAGCAGCACAACCAACAGCGTCATGACAGAACCGTCATTACAGCAACGTCATTTCGGGAACATAACCAAAAATGAGAGTGACCTGTTGTCCACAGCGTTTGCGACTTTGTCGGATTGCACTGATTGGGCATGGCTCTTGATCAGGATCGCTCCCATCTTCGTCAACATGATTGCTGACATCACACCACTGCTGGGCGCAGCGGGCTTGGGGTCGGGGTCGGGATAGCTGACCGTCGGCGATGATGAGCAAAGATCAAGGCGGCCATCTCGGCGCGGGTGACGGGCTTGTCGGGCTGAAAACTCACGTCTTGTGACCACCAAGTGATGCTGTGCTGAAGAGTCCACTCTAAAGCATTGTGATACCAGGCATCGCCGGGCACATCAGTGAAAGCGATGCGTGCGCTGCCTTTCGGTTGGCCCTCCAGTCGATGCAGAAACACAATCGCCTGAGCTCGAGTCACTTGGCGTTGAGGAGCAAAACGATACGGTGTCACACCTGCGGTAATTCGCTCAGAGACCATCCAGTCCACCGCCTGGGCATGCACATCATCACCGCTGACATCAACGAAAGCACCAGACGACTCGGTTGCTGGCCGACCCCGGTAACGCCAAAGGAACGTGGCGAACTGTGCGCGAGTCACCGGCTTGTCTGGCCCGAACAGATCGTCCTTCAAGCCATTGGCAATGTCCTCGGCGGCCATCCATTCGACCGCCTCTGCGTAATAAGCCTTAGGCGGAATATCAGTGAAGCCCTCATGAAGGCAAGGAAGATCATGAAAGCGGGTGCCTTGATCTGAAAGAACAGGTGCAGTGGCGCAGGCTAGATCCCATTTCCAGGGTGGGACACAGGTGACGATGCGGCAAAGCAGCGGGCCGACACAGATGTCCTGGTTGCATTGGCCGTAACGCCAGTTGTAACAACCAGAGCGGCGTGTGTCGCATCCACCAACGCATTCGCATCGTGCTGAAGTGCAGCCCGATGCACAGACGCCTTTCGGGCCGCAGTCGCAGCCGGGATCGCAGACGTGGTTGCAGTCCAGGTAATAACGCGGGCTCGGGCCGTCAAGGTCGCAGAACCCTGAACCGTCGGCTTTCCACCAGCCAGCCACGACCGTGTCGGGGGGGCACAGGTTTTCGCCAGTAAGTTTGCAGCAAAACTCGGTGAAACCGTCGCAGCAGAGAGCCCCGGCGCGGCATCGCAAACCATGGCACAACACGACAGCGGCTTCGGCCTTGTGAGGACGAATGGCATAGGCAACGGGTGCCACCGCTAGCGCCGTGGCCGTCATCGCTGATGACCGCAGAAAGCCTCGGCGGCTGGCTCTGCGGTCGATCACGCGTGAAACCCGCTCAACCAGCGTGCGGCTCATTGACTACTCACCTTCGGGGTGGTGGCGGCGACTGAGGGGGCGGGACCACCGCAGAGAAAAGGGCTGTCTCAGCGTTGTCGGGACGTGCTGTGAGCGCTTCAGGCAATGCCGTTAACGCCACCAGCCCTAAGCCTGCGATGACGATGATCTCAATGCTGAGAGCGAAGCCGAACCATGCGTTGTTACTGAACTCTGCTATGACGCTAGCGAAGGGTCCAGAGCCGCTACCAGCAGCGACGGCTGCTGCTGCTGCGAACGCCAAGTTGACACCAACGTGAACCCACGACGGTGGAGCGTCCAAACTGCCAAAACATCCGCATGAACGCGCTCTTGACAGCACGCCTTGGGCCACGAGCACGCCGAACACTGTATAGCTGACCGCCACTGCCCATACAAAGACCCCGCCGAACAGCAACGCTGCTGTGCCGAGAATCAACTCAGCGGCACCAGCAAGACGAGCCAACAACGCTGGCACCTTAAATCCGAGCAGTTCGCTGGTGCTTTCAGCAGATTTTGCGAGCTTTGTCGTGCCTGCAACCACCAACAGCAACGCAGCAGAAGCATGCAAGGCAGCCGCTACAGACATCTGCGACATTTCTACTGAGGTTGATTCTGGATTTTTGGCTTGGTCGACTTATCGACTTATCGACTTGGGTCAAATCGATTGGCTCGGGAAGCCGGGGCCTTCACGGTCACGGCCCGACATGTCGGCATTGAGCCGCGCCGATGCCATCAGTTTGGCCATAACTGGACCTAGCTCGGCTGGGTTATCGGGCTGCACCTCCACCGGGCCGAGATGCCAGCCTTCGGCTATACCTAGTTGCTCGCCGCGAATGTCGAAGATGCGTCCGGTCACGTTGGCGGCTTCAGGGCTCGCCAGCCAAGCCGCGGCTACAGCGATCCAGCGTGGGCTGATGCTTTCTTTGAACTCTTCGGAGGCTTCATCGCCGCCCATCAGCGGAGCGGTGAGCCGCGACCATGCCGATGGTGCCAAACAGTTGACAGTGACTCCATAACGCACCAGCTCCTGCGCTGCAATCACTGTGAATGCGGCGATTCCTGCTTTAGCAGCGCCGTAGTTGGTTTGGCCGACGTTGCCATAAATCCCCGACGGTGATGATGTGTTGATTATCCGACCGTAGGTTTCTTCGCCTGCTTTGGCTTTGTTGCGCCAATAGGTGGCAGCGTGATGCGACGGACCGAAGGTGCCTTTGAGATGCACTGCTAGGACAGTGTCCCAGTCGTCTTCGCTCATTGAGAACATCATGCGGTCGCGCAAGATGCCAGCGTTGTTGATCACGATATGGATGTCGCCGAAGGTGTCAATGGCTTGTTGCACCATTGCTGCAGCGTCGTCAAGGTTGGCGACGCTGCCACCGTTGACGACTGCTTCACCGCCAGCAGAGGTGATGGTCTCTACCACCTCGGCTGCGGGAGTCAGATCAGCTCCCGAACCGAACTCGTCACCACCGAGATCGTTGACAACCACTTTGGCACCGTGTTCGGCGAGCAGCAGAGCGTGCTCGCGACCAATACCGCGTCCTGCGCCGGTGACGAGGGCCACCTTGTCTTCGAGAAGTTGAGCCATGAAACCTCCTGGTCTCCGTGTGAGTTGAGTTTGTGAGTTGGTTAGCGGGTGCGTGTTTAGTTTTGTCTAGGCGACTGATCGTGCCGAAGCGAAGCCGTCACGCTAGCCGTGGATCACCAGCCTCTGGCGACCCATTCATCTAGATGTGGCGACTCGGTGCCTACGGTGGTGTTATCTCCGTGGCCGGGCAACACGATCGTGGAACCGTCGAAGCGGCTAAAAATCCGGTCTTCGATCGAGCCAATGATGGTCGTGAAGTCGCCACCTTCATATTTTGTAGCGCCAGGGCCGCCTGGAAACAGCGTGTCACCAGTGAACAACAACGGAGTGTCCTGAAGATGAAACGACATCGAGCCGGGCGTGTGCCCTGGAGTGTGCAGCGTGTGTAATCTCAAGCGCCCGACTTCGATCACCGTCTCGTCTTCGAGCAGGTAGTCGTAGCTGGGCAGCATGGCTGCATCTTCGGCGGTGACACCCACTTCATAGCCTGCGTCACGTAACGCTGGCACAGCCTGGATGTGATCCCAGTGCCCGTGGGTTTCGATCACGGTGCGCACACCGAGCGCCTCGCACAATTCAAGCAGCATGTTGTGCTCGTTGGCGGCATCAATCAGCACGGCTTCGCCGGTGGCGGTGCAGCGGATCACAAAGACGTTGTTGTCGACCGGGCCAACCACCACTCGATGAACTTCAACGCCGGTGCCAGACCAATGCAGTGTCGTCATATCAGAACTGAGGCTAATCCCGCGCTTTGCGTTTGGGTTCGGCACTGTGCGGCAATGGGCTGGGATCTAGTCGACAGCCAATCCGATGATCAATCTGCGAGAATTCGCACCTCGCCGCGGACTCGCCCAGGGGCACCACAGCACCAGCAGGGAGCAGTGGCCGGGCCGCGCCAAGTGACATCGCAACGTTCGCATCGCAGCAAGCTGTAGGAATCAGCAATAGTTGCAGAAGGCGCGTTCGTAGTGCTTTCGGTCGGGATTGAGCGTCGCAGCCAGAACCGCACGCGCGTCACCATAGAGCGCGCTGCCTTGTGGGTGGATGATACTTACGCACACTGCTCTGATGCCGTCCCATCCGCTGGTCACTCTTACGGGCTGCGCAGAAGCAGTTGATTGCGACTGTCGGTTGATTACGCAGAAGCAGTTGATTGCGACTATCAGTTGATTACGCAAAAGCAGTTGATTGCGGCTGTGTGGCGTTACGAACGCTAACGCTTAGCTTCATGGGCGGCATCCTGCATTTCGATAAATACGTATCAGTGAATGCTTGATGCCGCTCGCTGTCACAAAACCGTAATCACTAGGAGATTTAGCCGTGGATCCCACACCTTGCCCTGCTGCCGACGGATCGAGCCCGGTTCGCCGCAAGTTCAATCAGCCGCCGCCGATGTGCATTGACGCTTCTAAGCGTTACACCGCAAACATGGATACCTCCCTCGGTTCGCTCGTGATAGCCCTCGACGCCACCGCTGCGCCGCTGACCGTCAACAACTTTGTTGTGCTGGCCCTTTATCACTACTACGACGGTGTGACATTTCATCGCATCATCAAAGGTTTCGTCTGTCAGGGCGGCGATCCTGAAGGCACCGGTCGGGGTGGCCCCGGCTATCGGTTCGCTGATGAGCTGCCACGCCCGGGACGCTACGAGATCGGCTCTTTGGCGATGGCCAATGCAGGACCCGACACCAACGGCAGCCAGTTCTTCATCATCAGCGGGCCTCAGGGCACGCAGCTGCCGCCGCAGTATTCGCTATTTGGGAAGGTGGTCAAGGGTTTGGATGTGGTGGAGACCATGCAACAGGTTGAGACCGACCGCAGCGATCGTCCGCTGACCGATGTGACCATCAACTCGGTGACGATCAGCGAGTCGGACTGATCCTCCGAGGCACCGCCCACAGATAGAAACCCATATATAGAAAAGGAGCAGGCATATGAAGATCAGCACGGCTGGCGTTGTCGGAGTGGGAACGATGGGCAGCGGCATCGTGGAGGTCGTGGCCCGAAGCGGCGTGTCGGTGATAGCGCGTGAGGCCACACCAGAGCTGCTTGAGGCGGGGCGCAGCCGGGTTGCTGGCTCAATGGAGCGGGCTGTTGCTCGGGGCAAACTCACCGGCGATGCCCACAAGGAGGCTTGGCAAGCGATTTCTTGGACCACCGACCTGCCCGATCTGAGCGAATGTCAGTTAGTGATTGAGGCGGTCACCGAGAACCTGGCTGTGAAGCTAGAAATTTTTGCTGAACTCGACCGGGTTTTGGATCCTTGTGCTGTCATGGCTACCAACACATCGTCTATTCCGGTGATTGACGTAGCCATGGGGACTTCTCGACCGCAACAGGTGTTGGGCATGCACTTCTTCAATCCGGCACCGGTGATGCAGCTAGTTGAGGTGATCAGCACTGAACGCACCGACCCGGCGGTAACCGCAGCAGCCAGAGCATTCACTGCCGACGTGCTCGGCAAAAGAGTAGTGAATACGCCGGATCGTGCCGGTTTCGTAGTCAACAAGTTGCTGGTGCCGTATCTGTGTCAAGCTATCGAAATGTATGAGTCGGGTCATGCTGCAGCCGCTGACATTGACGATGCCATGAAGCTCGGGGCGGGTCATCCGATGGGGCCGTTGACGTTGGCGGATCTGATCGGGCTTGACGTATGCCTGTTTGCAGCTGAGTCGTTGCATGAGGAGTATGGGGAGCGCTTTTATGCTCCTCCACCGCTGCTGCGGCGTATGGTGGCCGCGGGTCGTCTAGGCCGCAAAACAGGCCACGGCTTCTACAAATACTAAAGCCCCATCTCGCCGTAGCGCTGTCCACTCCTGGCGGGAACTGCTGTGTCTGGCCCGGCCATCATCACATTCAAGCATGAAGGCTCAAGCACAGGTCTGAGCCTGAGTTCTTTTCCCTGAACCTCAATGCCTGAGTCCACACCATTAGTGGTCGCTGTTTGATTGTTGGCGGGTTGACCAGGCTGCTGTGGCGGTGCGGGCTTCAACCTCAAACGAGATTGCTCTGTAGGCCTGCTTATGGCTGCGCAAACGCAGAAGATTGCCGAAATATTCGCGCAGGTAACGCCACAGGAACCTTCGCACGCCTATGCGGGCGTACTGTTCCACATGAACGAGTTCGTGAGCGAGCAACGCCTGCCTAGCTGAGACATTGCCTTCAGCTGCAGTGGCGCGCTCTTGGAGGTGAGGATCATGACTGGATGATGTGTAGTGGCTGTTTCGGATTAGCACCAGCCGTCCGATGGTCAGGCCGCTACAACCTGGTGTCAGCAACGGCGTTCGCTGCACTTGGACGCGGCGCGCTATCTGAGGCGACACTAAGTCGTAGGCCTCAATCTCGGCAGGGGTCAAACGACGCACAGGACTAACGACTCAGGATCAGGATCAGGGTCGGTGCCACTTGGGGCCTGACGGCGTATCTTCGACCACCACCCCAAGCGCCGACAACTCTTCACGCAACTCGTCGGCTGTGGCCCAGTCTTTCGCTTCTCTGGCCGCTTGGCGGCGTGATACCAGCTCCTCAACACCGGCATCATCACCTACCGACTGCGAAGCATCCTCAACAGCCAGACCCAACGCTGCAGCCGCATCAAGCACCGCCCGAGCCAACAAGGCACCTTCAGCAGACGCCGAATCAAATCCTGTGTTGGCCTTGCGCACATTATCGAACACGACCGCTATTGCTTCGGGCGTTCCCAAGTCGTGATCCATGGCCGCACGGAATCGGCGTAGCAACTCCGCAACAGAAGATGCTTCCGGTACCGGTTGAGTATTCGGATCGGCGGTTAGGCGGCGAGCTAGGGCATCAAGGCGCTGCACGGCTGTGCGGGCCGAAGCAAGCAGTTCAGAATTGACTTCCATGGTCTTGCGATAATGGGTCTGCAACACCAGCAAACGAAAGGCTCGGGCGTTGTCGGGATGCTCGTTGAGCATGTCCTCAACGGTGCGATAGTTGCCCAGCGATTTGGCCATCTTGGTGCCGTCAACGTTGAGCATGGCGTTGTGAACCCAGTGCCGAGCGAACGTCCGACCCACCGCTAGAGCCTCGGCACGCTCGTTGGTGTGATGCGGGAACACCAGATCATTGCCGCCGCCGTGAATATCGAAACCGTCGCCGAGGATGCCCAGACTCATAGACGCGCACTCAATATGCCAGCCGGGACGACCCGCGCCCCATGGCGACGGCCATGACGGCTCGCCTGGCTTTGCCGCCTTCCAAAGCGCAAAATCGAGAGGATCTTCCTTGTCTTCGTCCACCTCAACTCTGGCACCGGCTGAGGCTCGCAGCTCGTCAAGGCTGCGTTTCACTAGGTCGCCGTAGCCGTCCACGCTGCCTACCCGCAGATAGACACCGGCAGCGGTGGTGTAAGCCTTTCCGGCTTCGGTGATGGCAGCTATGAATGCGACCATGGCGTCGACCCATTCAGTCGCTCGGGGCTGCTGATGGGGTGGCAGCACTCCCAGGCGGTCCATCACGTTGCGATACACAGCCTCCCATTCGGCGGCCACCTCCGGCTCGCTGCGACCTTGCGAGCGGGCCCGATCGATGATCTTGTCGTCGATGTCGGTGATGTTTGCCACATGACAAACTTGGAGGCCTCGCCACTGCAAGTAGCGACGCAAAACGTCGTAGGTGATAGCGCTGCGAGCGTGTCCCAGATGGGGATGGTCATAGACGGTCGGGCCGCAGGCATACAGCGACACCTGACCCGGCTCGCGCAACTCTAAGGGCCGCACCTCGCCGCTAAGCGTGTCGTAAAGCGAGATCACTATGCGGCCTGCGGATCCGTCGGCAGCGTCGGGGGTTGATTGGTCGGCGGTGTGGTTGGCCGCCGTGGATCCGGCGACAGCGTGATGCCGCAGAGCGCGCACATCTCGCTCAACGCAGCAGGCGCGGTCTCGTCAAGACGATCAGCGAGGATCGCTTCAGCACATTCGGCAAGTATCGCTCTTGCTAAAGGAGCGTTGAGATCGTCGTCAAGTGCCGCACGCAGCCGCTTTGAGTAATGCGCTGGATCGGATCCGCCAGACGTGCCTTGACTGTGCGTCGCTTGCTTGAGCACATCAAGCAGAGCCTCACCTTCGGCAATGTTGTCGTCGTGCCATTCCCAGTCTTCCCGGTAGTGGTGACCCATAAGCGCCAAGCGCACCGCCGCCGGGTCGCTATGGCTGCAAAGATCACGCACGAATACCAGATTGCCCAACGATTTTGACATTTTGGCACCGTTGTAGGCGATCATCCCGCAATGCATCCAGTGCTTGGCGAAGCGCTGCCCGGTGGCCGCCTCGCTTTGAGCCAGTTCGCATTCGTGGTGAGGAAAGATCAAGTCGCTGCCGCCGCCGTGCAGGTCGATTCCAGTGCCCAGCAGGCTCATCGCCATAGCGCTGCATTCGATGTGCCAGCCGGGGCGGCCCGCGCCGAAAGGTGACTGCCACACCGGTTCATCCAGCGCGGACGGCTGCCACAGCACGAAGTCAAGCGGATTGCGCTGGCGGGGATCATCGGGGGTGCCACCACGTTCGGCGGCTAGTTCCAGCATTGTGGCATGGTCATAGCCACTGAGGTGGCCGAACTGCGGCCAGGTTGACACATCGAACCAGGTAGTGCCCTCGGCTGTATAAGTGTGGCCTGCTGAGTTAAGCCCGCCGATCAGTTCGATCATCTGAGTCACCCACTGAGTGGCTTGAGGCTCGGATGCGGGAGGCCGGGTGTTGAGAACCTCCATGTCGTTGCGGAACCGGTCGGTCTCGGCAGCCGCCAACTCCAGGAAGTCCACGCCGAGTTCTCGGGCCTTCGGCAGGATTGAGTCGTCCACGTCGGTGATGTTGCGCACCATCTCAACGCTGCGACCCAGATCCTCTAATCGGCGGATCAGCAGGTCGTAGGCAAGGTAGGTGTTGGCGTGACCCAAGTGAGTGCTGTCATAAGGAGTGATCCCGCACACGTAAATGCGCACCGGCTCGGACTGCGAAGGCATCTCGAAAGGCACCACGCAACGGCGTGCAGTGTCGTAAAGGCGCACGAGTTGATGCTAGCGCTAGGTCTTTGCAGCCTCTTGAAGCCAGCAAGCTCCTTGAGGTTGGCTAGCGGCGAGGCTGACGGGTCTATAGGTCAGTCTGAGGCGGTAGTGGGCGACTCAGGATCGGTCTCGGGGTCTTGCGTGGATGTATCTTCGTTTGTGTCGTCTGTGTCGTCGGGCAGACCGTGCAGCGTGAAGCGACCCGGCTTCATCAAGAAGCCCTCCAATCTCGCAACACGGCTCTCAATCCTAGAGACATACCTGTTGGTGTAGCCCAGATCCACGCTTAACCGATCAATCTTGGCACTCAGCTTCGTGTCGACTGCCTCAATCCTTTCACTGAGCTTCGTGTCCACCGCGCCAATCCTGTCCTCAAGGCGATTCGTCTGGCGAAGCATTAGCGACATCATCGTCAAGTTCGACAAGACAATGGCGATCACGATAGTGATGGTGTTGGCATCCATGTTGTCATTATCTCCTTTCCGAGTCGTTCAAGGGGTGAGTTGCTACATAGAATATCGGGAATGCATCAAAGCTACTAGACAATCAAAAATATTGCAACATCTGCAACGAAAAATGTGCAGATACCGAAGCGCCCCCTCCTGCAAGCCACAAATCCCTAGCTAGCAAGTTCCCAATGAGCTTGATATAGATTATTTACAGACAATCAGTGTTGATTATTTATAGATGCAAAATGTGGATTATCTCGCTAGTATCGCGCATGTGATTTATCAGGCACCCGAGTTGACCGGTCTTGACGAACAGGTTCTCGGCCAGATCGAGGCGCTGCGCAAGGAACTAAGCTTCCATCTGGTCTCACCGCGCCGCTGGTGGCTGCGGCTATGGCTCACCTCAACCTGACGCTGATTCATCCGTTCAGCGACGGCAATGGTCGCATGGCACGATGCTTGCAGTCGTTTGTGCTGGGATGCGCTTTTGAGGGGCTGTCGCCAGTGTTCACCAGCATCGAGGAATACCTAGGACGCAACACGAATGCCTACTACGGCGCGCTCGCCGACACTGCAAGCGGATCGTGGTCACCGCAACGCAGCGCCCGCCCGTGGATGGAATTCTGCTTGACCGCTCACTACCGCCAAGCCGTGGCTGTTCGTCGTCGGATCGACCGATTCGAAGCCCGTTGGGATCGCTGCAAGCAACTAGCGGCACGCTCACGGCTACCTGAGCGCAGCGTTGATGCGCTAATGCATTCGGGTCAAGGTTGGAGACTGAGCCGTTCGCTTTACATGAGCATTGTGGAGTCGGCATCAGGCGAGCCGATCAGCGACGCCATGGCTACTCG
>JAPYNU010000043.1 GCA_028283245.1 Candidatus Aldehydirespirator catecholifindens
GGGCTGAGCCCTACTGTGCGGTCGGGCTTGATTCTCTTGGTCTAAGCCCATGCCGGATGTCTGCTCATGCCCGCTGTATCCAGCCTCGTGCCCGCGCTCAAGTGCGCTGAGGCGATGCCCAAAAAAAGGCACCCACGGGGGGGGGGGGGGCAATCTCAAAATCAGTAACTAAAAACACATCACATACCGCTTCAATAGCAGTGCTCAACCAGTTTATCGCATGTCGTCAGCACGTAGTCAAAACCCAGCGAAACACTGGCAAATCTTCCCTCGCGGATTGCTTGCGGGCGACTGGTCACCAACGGATTAACCTAACCGATCCGAACCTCATAATCAATCATCTGAGCCTGCTCAAACGTCTGGTGCCAACGCTAGCACTGAAGCCACCCCCCTAGCACGCTTTCTGCCCCTTGCGAGCCCCGAGAGCCACCCAGATCAAGCCGCTTCAGGCCGGTGGTGCCCCCGGCAGGAATCGAACCTGCGCACACGGTTTAGGAAACCGATGCTCTATCCACTGAGCTACGAGGGCAAGGTTGATTAACTACGGCTGAGTATTGACGGCTAGCAGGGCTGTACTGAGGTGAGGTCAAGCTTAAGGCTATTGCCCACTCTACTGATCTGCGTGTAGACGTTCTAAGGCGCGTAAAGACCCCAGCCAGCCGCGGCGCGGCGCGACATGATTGCACGCGCTGCGTTACGATGGCGGTATGGCAGCGCCTATCCCAGCACAAGATTTAGCGGATCATATGATCGCTACCGGCGAGTTGACGGCAACCCCTGAGCGTGTTGGTGAGCTGCTCGGCGTGCCGGTCGGTCGTGTGTCGGCTGCTTTAGCGGTGGCGCGAGATGATGACAGCATCGTTTCGGTCACTCGAGGTCTCTACGGCGCTGTAAAGAAACACTGGAGACGTATGCGGACTCAGCCGCCAGCGGACTATCTGGATGCTCTGATGGGGCATCTTGGGCATCGTTACTATCTTGCTTACCGTTGCGCTGCGCGTGCTTACGGTGTCGGGCATCGCCCGCCGCGTATCGTGCAGGTGGCTGTCGACTCGTATTGTCGGGAACGTCGCATTGGAGATGTACTAGTCTGCTTCTACAGGAATCAACGGGTCGGTAAGGTCCCCACAGCGCGGCGGCGATATGGGGATTACGAGGTGACAGCGAGTATTCCAGAGGTGACAGTGTTTGATTTGGTGGAGCGCTTAGTGCCAGCTGGTGGCGGTTTCGCTGAGGTCGGCAACAATCTCGGCGAATTTCAGAGTCCCCAGCAACTTGACGCTGGCATACTGCTTGAGGTGTCAAAGCTGTTTCCTTGTGCTGTGGTGCAACGCACTGGGCACATCTTAGAGAGCATGAGCCGGGATCTGGGGCCGTGGGTCACAGAGCCGTTAGACCTTGATCCTTTAGTGGAGTCCGTCCATCGACGAGGTGCACGTCTGCTGGATTTAGCGACCCCTCGCTCGTTTATAGATTGGACCGGCCCTGATGTGGCTGTGGATGACCGCTGGAAGGTGCGCGTAAACCGTGACATCGACCATGACTTAATGGGCAAGTCCAAGCAAGGAATGATTTGATCTCTGTAGAGGACTATGAGCAGTGGAGCACGGTGGTGCCGTGGGACTATCCGCCACATGTTGAGCAGGATCTAATCTTGGCGCGTTTGATGGTGAACGTGGCACACCATGAAGCTCTGCGCGGAAAGCTCGCTTTCAAGGGAGGCACCGCAGTTGAAGGTCTCAAAGACTGGAAACCGGAGACAACACTTCGACCGCCCCGACACCGCGGCAATCAGCCGAACGCTCCGCAAATCAAATCCGAAAACCGAAAAACAAAAAACGGCCCACGAAACGCACTCGCATCATCGGGGCTCTTATCCGTGAACCTGATGCTTCATATACGGACATAGCAGCAGAAGTCGGGGCTAGCAGTTCTTATGTGGCCCAGATCGCCCGCGAACGGGGACTCCAGCGATAGCCACCCAGAACTTTGTGTCGGCGATTATCTTACTGCGCTGTGACAGTGCAGTTTGCGCGGTTTAGAAGCGGTTGGATGTGCGGATAGCTAATGCGGCACCGGTTAACGTGACACCAGCCACTACCAGCCACATTGTGGGATAACCCGAGTGTTCAATCAGCCAGCCCGTAACCAGCGGACTCACGAACACTCCCACATACACGCCCATCTGGGTTACTCCTGTGGCAGCACCAGCGGCTAAAGGATTGGTTCGCACCACGCCATAGTTGGTGAACACCGGCCAAATCCAGCCAGCACCAAACGACACCAACAAAGCAGCCACATGCAAACCGGGTGATCTGACCGCCAGCGCCGCCATCCCTACCGAACCGACCGCTGCTGTGAAACCCGCTACCTTGAACGGCAGGATCCGCATCGTGTCCGACAACCAGCCGCCGACTAGGCGAAGAGTGATGCCGGTGGCAGCACCGACACTGAGCAGCAAGCCAGCAGTTCCTTGCCCCAGTCCAGCATCCACGCCAGAGCCAACACCCCAAGCGTTGAGTGACCCAGCACTGAACGCTAGGCACGCACCCACCGCCGCTGCTGCCAAAAGATCTTGCGACGAGGACTCAGGCGCAGCAGCCGCAGTCGCCGCCCCAGTCGCCGCAGCCGTAGCAGCCGCAGTCGTCCCAGCATCTTGCACCCTCGGCGAACCGACGGCGCTTCGCACCAACCCCAGAGCCGCCAACGCAAACAGTGCTGCACCCACATAAGCCCAACGCCAACCCACTGTGAGAGCCAACCCTGGAACCGCAAAACCTGCCAGCAGAGTGGCCGTCGGAAGTCCCGACTGCTTGATCGACACCGCCAAACCCAAGCGCGGCAACTGCGCTTGAGCCAGCGCCAGATTGACCGATGTCTGATTGGCGGCATTGGCCAAACCCGCCACCACCAGAAAACTGATCACAGCAACAAAAGATCGGGCGATAGCAGCCAGAGCCAACTGCACCAACACGCTGACCGTCAACGCCAAAGTCATCTGGTTGAGAGGCCCGATCCGCTGAGCCAACCGTCCCAGCAGTACCGACCCCAACATTGCAGAACCAAAGAACGAGCCGAGACCCCAGCCGTAGACAGCTTCGGAAACACCCATCTCGGCGCTCACCTGCACCGACATAGCGCCGATCAAAAATCCTGGCAGCACGGTCGACACAGTGGACGCCACCGCAGCATTAATCACCAAAGACGGGCGCGCTGGCTCAGACACAATCGACAAACCTATAAACATCAGAGACACGCAAAGGTCCTGGCTGCGACATTCGATGCGATATTCACTGAAGCATTCGATGAACAAGAACGCGGCCTGCGTCTGATCTAGGCTGAACAGCCAATGAGATTGCAAGTCAGCGACAAGCTTCAGACGTTGCGCGGCGACATCTTCGGTGGCCTTACCGCAGCAGTGGTGGCGTTGCCGCTTTCGTTGGCTTTCGGCGTGGCTTCAGGACTAGGAGCGATCGCCGGGCTCTACGGCGCTGTGGCCGTGGGCATGCTTGGTGCCTTGTTCGGCGGTGCCCGAACCCAGATCTCGGGGCCCACAGCCCCGCTTTCGGTAGCGATGTCGGTGGTGTTCATCGACTACGCCGGCGAAGACCTGTCCAAAGCGCTTGCCATTGTGGCTCTAGCCGGGTTGATACAGGTGCTGATGGGGGCATTACGGCTGGGAAGCTTCGTGGCCTACACCCCTTACTCGGTTGTTTCGGGGTTCACTTCAGCGGTCGGAATAATCATCATCTTGGTGCAAGTGCTGCCGCTTCTGGGCACCGAAGTCGCTTTGGGCGGAGCACTCAGATCGCTGCGTTCATGGCCTGATGCCATCGTCAACACCGACCCCAGCGCCTTGGCACTCGGTGTCATAACCCTGGCCATCTGCATCTATTGGCCTGAACGGCTCAAACGACTGTTGCCTCCGTCGGTGGCGGCGCTGCTGATCGGAACCGCTATCGGGGTGCTATGGCTGACCGACGCTCCAGTGATCGGTGAAGTGCCTACCGGCCTGCCCGATTTGACTCTGCCCGAAATCCCGCTAGGTGATCTCGGGGCGGCGCTGCCAGCAGCATTGACAATCGCGCTGCTCGGGTCAATCAACAGCTTGCTCACAGCGATGGTGGCCGACTCAGTGACCCGCCAGACGCATGACCCAAACCGTGAACTGATCGGCGTGGGAGCGGCCAACGTGGTGGTGTCGCTAATCGGTGGAGTGCCAGGAGCGGGTGCCACCTCATGCACCGTCGCCAATGTTCGTGCGGGCGGGCGCTCACGGCTGTCTGGAGTGATCTGCGCCGGAATCTTGGCGGCGCTGGTGCTTGGACTGGGCAGCTACATCGACTCGATACCTCACTCTGTGCTGGCCGGGATCCTCATAAAAATCGGTTTCGACATCATCGACTGGCGTTACCTGAGCCGTATTCACCGAATCCAACGCGACAACCTGGTGGTGCTGATCTTGACGCTGGGTTTGGCGATAGTTTCGGATCTTGTGGTGGCTGTGGCAGTGGGGTTGATCGCTGCGGCGATGACAAGCGCACGCCAGATTGAGCGACTTGAACTGCAAACGGTGGTGTCGACTCCGTTGCTTGACATGACTTTCTTGTCGAACCCTGAGGCTTTGGCTGACCCTGAAACGTCTGACCTCGACGACTCGGGCGACTTGGACGATGACGACTCGGGCGACTTGGGCGACCTCGGCGACCTCGGCGACTTGGATGATGATCTCAGCCTGGACTCTTTTGACCTGGATTCTTTCGACCTAGAATCTGATGAAGACGACCTGTTCAGGGCGCGCTCGGGTCTGCTGTCGCTGCGAGGCAGTTTCACGGTGGCATCATCGATCAAACTGTTCGGGACGATGAGCGCCGATGTCGCTGGCCACGAAGTGGTGATCTTCGATTTCTCCGAAACGGTCTACATTGATGACAGCGCAGCTCTGGTGATCGGACAGTTGATCGACGCTGCACTTGATGAGAACACGCAAGTGATCGTTATGGGCTTGACAGGTCAGACCAAAGAAACGCTGCGGCTGCTCGGGTCGCTAAAGAATGTGCCTGACGATCATTTCGTCGAAAACATTGACGAAGCCCGCACCATCGCACAGCGCCTGCTGAGTTAACTAAGGCCTACCGATGAACGACAATCATGGAGACGTTCTTAAAGACGGTCTTGACGACGTTTCTAGCGGCAACTATGCGGTGCGTCCTCCTCATGCTCGTTGGACACATGTGGCGCTGCGAGTTGCCGACATTGATGCCAGCATCAACTGGTACTCCCGACACACGCCGCTGAAACTTCTTGATAAGCGTTGCGACGGAGACGGTTTTGCCGCATGGCTGGGCCACGACGACTCACCAGACAAGCCGTTCATTCTGGTGTTAGCGCAGTTTTTGCCGGAATCTGACCCGTTCAAAGATTCTCCGATTGCGACTCTGGCACCATTCGCGCATCTCGGGATAGAAGTAACTAGTCGAGCCGAGCTAGAAGCAGCCGCACAGAAAGCCGCCGATGAGAACTGTCTAGTGACACCGCCCACCGACATGGACCCACCAATCGGCTACATCTGCATGATCAGCGACCCCGACGGCAACATGATTGAGATCAGCCATGACCAAGGTGTCTACGCCCATGCCCAAAAGGTAATGCGCTGAGTCGTATGTCACGGGAAACCGTTGCACAGCAAACTCACAACGCAGCGAACCCGTAGTGAGATCATTGCGCGCCTGTTGGCCGGTGCTTGCGGCCTGTGGGTTACTAGCTGTGTCCTGCGGTGAAACGAGCCGCGATGATGTCGGTAGCCGCAACGAAAATGTCAGTAATCGCAATGAGGTTGCCTTACCCGAGGCCAGCAGCGACCCGAGTTCAACTACGAGCATTCAACCGACGGGCGACGCTGCGTCAAGCGCTAATGGTGAAACTTCGCAGACGGCCGCTTCGGGTGACGAAACCGCAACACAGATTGACGAAACTGCAACACAGATTGCAGCACCCGAAGCGGTCGGTTTGGGCGACAGCTTCTATCCATCGCTTGGCAACCCTGGATACGACGTGTTGCACTACAACATTGACCTTGACGTGGATCCCACCGTCAACTCAATCGTCGCTAGCACTTCGATCAGCGTTGTCGCTGACGAGACTCTCCAGCAGTTCAACCTCGACTTTTCGGGACTCACGGTTGAGTCCGTCATCGTGGATGGCAGCAAAGTCGAGTTCAGTCGGTTGGGTAGCGAGATGACGGTAATGCTGGATGATCCCATTGAGCAGGGTTCGCAGTTCAGCATCGAAATTCGCTATTCGGGAAGCCCCGAGCCGATAACAGACCCAGGTGTGCCGTTCGCCGATTTGGGTTGGATAC
>JAPYNU010000044.1 GCA_028283245.1 Candidatus Aldehydirespirator catecholifindens
GGACAAACACAGACTAGGTTGTCGGTCACAATAAGAGACGACAACCGAGACGAACCCGACGAAACGTTCAAGATTGTGCTGTCTGACCCTGAAGGCGCAGTGATCGGCGACGGCGAAGCCATCATCACCATCAAAGACGACGATTGAGCGCCTACTGCTCGCCTAGATTTGTATTCGCTGGCATCGCCGACAGACTTCTCGGTTAGCAGGTCTGTCGGCGTGTTAGCGCACGTTGGATCGTAGTAGGTTCAGGGTGCGTGCCCAGGCTGTGTTCCAGGCCTGTTCGTTGTAGTTGCCTATCGGGTTCTCCCAGTTGCCGAAAGCGTGGCCGGTGCCTTCGTAGATATAGAACACCACGTCTTTGCCTAAGTCTCGAAGTTGTTGGGCTAGTGCCTGGCAAGCGTCGGGCGGGAAGAAATCGTCGTGGGCTGCGAAGTGGCCTTCGACTTTGGCGCTCAGGTTGCTCCAGTCAAGCGAGTCGTCGCCTAGTGGAGCGCCGTAAAAAGGCGCCGCAGCCGAAACACGATCACCGGCAATAGCGGCGATTCGCAATGCTAGGAGGCCGCCCATGCAAAAGCCGGTCACCCCGACGCTTGCTGATGAGCAGGTGTGGTGGTGCAGCAGGAAGTCAACGGCAGCCGACATGTCTCGGGCGGCTCGCTCCGACGGCAGGCCAGCCATTAACTCGCCAGCTTTGTCCATTTCGGTGTGGCTGGCGATTTCGCCGTGATAAAGGTCGGGTGCTAGCGCCGTGAAGCCTTCCTCGGCGAGAAGATCGCACACGCCTTTGATCTGGGGAACCAACCCCCACCATTCCTGCAGCACCAGCACCCCTGGGCCAGCCACGCCGGGGGCTGCGGCCAGATAACCGCGTGCTGTTGATCCGTTGGCGGCAAATTCCACCATGTCACCCATGAGTAGCATCCTTTACGCTCGCTTATAGCCAGCCCACCAACAGCGTAGGCCAGCTAGAGGGTGCCCGACATAGCAGTCTGTGAGTGTGGCTGCGGAAGTGGCAAAGGTTAGTGCAGGCATTGGTGAGTGCAGGCATTACTGTCGGGTTGTGAGCGACTGTCGGGTTTCGGGACTTGCAGGACTGTTGTTGACTCACGGTGCTGGTGGCGGCGCTGACCATCACACTCTTGTTTCGCTGGAGCAAGCCCTCGGCCAGGAGTTGGGATTGCCGGTGCGGCGCATTGAGTTCAGCTACCGGCGCGACGGCAAACGTTTCCCTGACCGCGTAACCAATCTGGTCGCTGAACTCCGCACTGCAGCCGGAGCCTTCGCTGACGAACTCGGAGTTGACACTACACAGATCGTGCTCGGCGGGCGCTCTCTAGGGGGCCGTGTCTGCTCGCTGGCTGTGGCTGAAGGCTTGCCCGCAGCCGGGCTTGTGCTGCTCAGTTATCCTTTGCATCCCCCACGTAAGCCTGACCGTCTACGCGTAGAACATTTTGGCGATATTGGGGTACCGGTTCTGTTCGTGACAGGTGATCGTGATCCCTTCGGCACTCATGAGGAGTTCGCTGAGCACACCGGCGCTATTTCCGGCTCAGTAACCATGCGCTGGCTTGAAGGCCAGAACCATGACCCCAATCCCGCAGCCGACCCTGAGATCGTCGCCGCAACCGCCGAGTTCCTAAAGCTGGGGCCTGCCAGATAGCGGCCTGACAGAGTCCGAAAATTGGATTATGAAACTCCTGTAAAGTGGATTGCAAAACCCCTGTAAATTGGATTGTGAAATCCCCACAAATTGGAGTATCGTTTGCCGATGACGGGATCGCGGTCGTTCCCCTGACCGCTCTCAAGCCCTGATTCCACGCACACTGGCGCTATTGCTGGTGCGGTGACCGTGCGCTGGCTTGAAGGCCAGAACCATGACCCCAATCCCGCAGCCGCCCCTGAGATCATCGCTGCGGTTGCTGAGTTCCTAAGATCGCTCTGATCACTCTGGCTGCTGCCGCTCGTAGTGTGGTCAGAGGCTTTGAGAGCGACCGGTAGCCTCAAATCTATGTTGGAGCGGATCGCGGGCCTCATTGATGAACTGCGCGACGTGGAGATACGTCTCGGTGATCCGGCGGTGCAGTCCGACCCGCGCCAACTGGCTGAACTCGGTCGCCGCCACAAACAACTTGATGAGATCGTAAAGGTGGGCCAGCGCCTTCAATCCGTCGCAAACGACTTAGAAGAAGCGCGTCAGATGCACGCTGACGCAACCAGCGACGAACGAGCCGAGTTGCGCGAAATGATCGACGAACTCGAAGCCGCAGCAGCAGTCGTTAGCGACGAGTTGCGTGTGCTGCTGCTGCCGCCTGACCCCAACGAAGGTCGCAACGTGATAGTCGAGATCCGTGGCGCGGCTGGCGGCGAAGAAGCCAACCTCTTCGCTCGTGATTTGTATTTGATGTATCAAGCTTTCGCTAAACGTCGACGCTGGAAGCTCGAACCGTTGGCCTCTTCACCTTCGGATCTAGGGGGGTTCACTGAGGTGAGCGGATTGATCGCCGGTGAACAGGCTTGGACACGACTCAAACATGAGGCGGGCACTCATCGAGTGCAGCGGGTTCCTGTGACCGAGTCCCAGGGCCGGGTTCACACTTCTTCGGCGACCGTGTCAGTGCTGCCAGAAGCTCAGGAAGTGGAAGTCGATATAAGCGATTCGGATCTGCAGATCGATGTTTATCGGTCGTCAGGCCCAGGCGGCCAGTCGGTGAACACCACCGATTCAGCGGTGCGGGTCACGCATCTTCCCAGCGGGATCGTTGTAGCTATGCAAGACGAGAAGAGCCAGTTGCAGAACAAGCAAAAAGCGCTGCGGGTTTTGCGTTCGAGGCTGCTGCAGGCTGAAAAACAGCGGGCTTCCGCTGAGCAGTCGGCTCTGCGCCGAGGCCAAGTTGGTGCCGGTGACCGCAGCGAAAAAATTCGCACCTACAACATCAAAGAGAACCGGGTCACCGACCATCGTCTCGGGCTGACGCTTTACAAACTGGATCGGGTGATGGCTGGCGAACTCGACGAACTGAGCGACGCTCTGGTCCAAGACGAGCAGCGCACGCTGTTAGCTGCCGACAGCAGCGACTGACAGCAGTGACTGGTAGACAACCGACACACAGCGGACACGTTTCGTGGTCAGCAAATCTCAGACTTTGAAGGCGGAATCAGTCACCGACAGCACCGCAGAGCAAGAGTCGCAGTTGCCGGTGTTGTGGCGCAGCCTTTTCGACGAGGCGCGCCGAAGTTTGGCGGACGCTTCACAACCTTCGCAACATTCCGATAGCTCTTCTATCTCTTCTCAGGGCTCGGATATCTCTGATGGCACCAGCGAGGCGCGTCGACTGGTTGAAGCGGCATCGGGGGCGACTCCGGCTGAGTTTCACAGCATCCTTGAACAACCAGCCACATTGCGCGCTGCGGCTCATTTTCACACAATGCTTCAGCGTCGCTTGTCGGGTGAGCCGCTACAGTATGTGATCGGTTCGTGGAGTTTCAGGCATTTGGATTTGATGGTCGATCAGCGGGTGCTGATCCCCAGACCTGAAACCGAAGTGGTGGCAGGTTGGGTAATTCAAGTCGCCACCGAGTGCGCCGCTGCCAATGAAGAGCAAGGCGCAGGCCAAGAAGTGACTGTGGTAGATCTTGGCACTGGATCTGGTGCCATTGGATTGTCGGTAGCTGCTGAATGCAGTCATGTGCGGGTTTATGCCAGTGATGTGTCGTCTGAGGCTCTGGCCGTTGCTCGCGCCAACCTGGCAGGCTTGGGCCGCGCTGCTGCTCGGGTGACGCTATGCCAGGGCGACTGGTTCAAGGCTTTGCCGTGTGAACTGCGTGGCGCAGTGGATGTAATCGTGTCAAACCCGCCGTATGTGGCCGCAGATGAGCATCTCCCAGCAGTAGTGGCCGATTGGGAACCGTTGATTGCTTTGCGTTCGGGCCCTAGCGGCTGTGAGGCTTTGGCGCAGATAGTGGCCGGAGCTGTGCATTGGTTGCGCCCCAGTGGGGTGTTGATCACCGAGGTGGCATCGCAACGGGCTTGCGAGGTGGCCGAGATTTTTACCGCCGGAGGCTTTAGTGAGGTGCGAGTCAAACCCGACCTAGCGGGCCGTGACAGGGTAGTGCTAGGACGGTTGTGACCGGATGATAGCGATGTAACCGACAGCGATGAGCGCCACCGATCCTGCAGTGGTGATATTGGCTCTTGACAGGGCTCGGTAGGTGTGCAATGATGGATTATGTTTGACCAGCCTGCGATTCGAGGTTTGCGGCGGTGCTGTTGGCTGGTTCTGGTTGGGGTGTTGGTGTTGTCAGGGGTACCCGCGCAGGCCCATGATGAGCCGCTGGATTGATTACCGGCCACCAAAGAGTTGGTGCTGATGCCGCAGGATTGCCCATCGGGACTGGTGTATGACGTGTCGTCGTCTTTGTGTTCTGGTGCGGTGAGTGTGCCTGCGTTTAAGGAGTGCCCGGCTTCGACTGTTCAGGTTTCTGTGACTGAGCGTGATGGTAAGTGTGTGGTGTCGTCGGTGTCGGTTCGGGATCCGGTTGTGGATTGTTTTGCGACTACGGAGGATCCGTTGTCGTGGGTGTTTGATTC
>JAPYNU010000045.1 GCA_028283245.1 Candidatus Aldehydirespirator catecholifindens
ACCAGACGACAACACCCCAGAACCCACCGAAACATTCCAAGTCATATTATCAAACCCACAAGGCGCACAAATCGCTGACAGACAAGCCATCATCACCATAAAAGACAACGACTAACCCCCCATCGCTAACCGTCCGGCGGCTTTCACGTCTTTGGGGGTGTGTTCGCTCGCAAACCGCTTAACCGGACGTGTCTGAATCCTTGAATCCGTTGCGGTTAGTCGTCGGGGGTGATGGTGCGGATGAGGTCATGTTCCTTGAGTGCTTTTGTGAAGCGTTTGTCGGCTGTGATCAGCCAGCAGTTGAGGCTTTCGGCGAGGGCGATGTACAGGGCATCGTAGAAACTGAGGTTGTGGCGGAGTTGCCAGGCCCGTGCCCCGATCGCTCCGCGGGTTGGGTAGCGGCGATGGACAAGGCGCTCGGCCATTAAGCGTGCTGCTAACCCGGCGTCTTCGCTGAGTTCGCTGCGCAGCACCATTGAGCGCAGCGCGCTGCCGACTTCGGCATCAATCAAGTGAGGTGCAGCGCGTCGACGGCCTCGCAGCATCGTTCGCGCTCGGTCTCCAAAGGTAACTGGGGATGCAACGGCAGTGACGAGCGCTGAGGCATCAACTACGATGATCTCGGCGTTCACCGGCGGTTAGCGTCAAGGTCGGTCAGCAGAGCATCAATATCAAACACGACACCGTGGGCTTCTACGAAGCGCTCAAGATCCGCGAAGAGTTCATCTTCGTCGGGCTCGTTGGCCATTCGCTCAATGTGCTTCTTCATATAAGCCTGAATGGATTGACCTCCAGCGCGGGCTCGGCGCCGAATAATCTCATAAGAATCCTCGGAGACATCTCGAACCTGGATGGTAGCCATCTGCACACCATAGCGTTATAGCGCTACTTTGCATGTTCGCTATTGGCTCAAGGCGATCTAGCTGTTTCGTTTAGTGCTGGCAGGCATTCAGGTCGGCTTGATGCGCTCTTTGGTGAGTTCAGGTTTGTTCTGGGGCTAGTTCGACCTTGACTGAGAACTCTGAACCCTCGGCAGTGATCAGTTCGTTGATCCTTCCGGCGGCCTTCACATCGTCGGTGACGGCTTGCAGTACCGCTAGCCGTTCAGCCGTGTCAGTTACCGTGGCGCACTGCACCTCGGCTCGCAACGGTCGCTTGGCTTCGGATTTGGCTCGCCGCACCGCGCTGAGCACCGCGGCGGCCACCTCGCTCGGCTGAGCTGTTACGTCACCTGCCAAAGCCCGCAGACGATCGCCCTGCGGCCACGCCGACACATGCACCGAGCCGGAATGCCACCAACTCCACACTTCCTCAGTCACGAACGGCATGAAAGGAGCAAAAAGCTGTTGCAGCACTTCCAGCGCGATGCGCAGCGTCTGACGGGCTGACTGCGAGGCGGCTTCGCCCTGCTCGCCGTAGGCACGCGCCTTCACCAGTTCGAGATAGTCGTCGGTGAAAGCCCAAAAGAACGATTCGGTGCGTTCCAAGGCTCGGGCGTAGTCGAAAGATTCCAGCGCAGCGCCAGTGTCGTCGACCAGATCGGCCAGCCGTCGCAGCATTGAGCGGTCAAGGATTTCTGTGACTTCGGCCTCGCCGGGGTTATCGAAGCGCAACGCAAACTTCGATGCGTTGAGCAGTTTCACAGCTAGGCGTCGGCCTATGCGGAACTGCTGCTCGTCGAAAGCTGTGTCGGTTCCCGGCCGTCCGCAGGCCGCCCAGTAACGCATTGCGTCGGCCCCGTAGCTTTCCAGCAGGCCTGTGGGCACTTGGACATTACCGACAGACTTGGCCATCTTTTTGCGGTCGGGGTCAAGTATCCAGCCCGACAGTGCACAGTTGCGCCACGGCACAGTGTCAGCGTCGAAATGCGCCCGCACCACAGTGGAAAACAGCCAGGTGCGGATGATGTCATGTGCCTGAGGCCGCAGATCCATAGGAAAAGTCGACTCATGCAGAGCTTCGTCGCTGCGCCAGCCGGTGGCGATTTGAGGTGTCAGCGACGACGTAGCCCAAGTGTCCATCACGTCGGGATCGCCTGTGAAGCCGCCGGGACGGTCTCTTTGGGTTTCGCTGTAGCCGGGCGGGCAGTCCACCGACGGATCAACCGGCAGAGTGCTGGCGTCGGGTTGCAGCGGATCATCCCAGACCGGTGAGCCAGCTTCGTTGAGGCGATACCAAAGCGGTATTGGCACACCGAAGTAACGTTGACGGCTGATCAGCCAGTCGCCGTTGAGCCCTGCGATCCAGTTCTCATAGCGGGCTCGCATGTAGCCGGGGATCCAATGCATCTGGGTGCCCCGATCAATCAGCGCTTGGCGCAGTGCGTCGTCGCGCCCGCCGTTACGGATATACCACTGGCGGCTAGCCACGATCTCTAGCGGCTTATCGCCTTTCTCGAAGAACTTCACCGGATGAGTGATGGGTCGAGGTTCACCCTCAAGGTCGCCGGTCTCAGCGAACACGGCTGCGATCTCGCGGCGGGCCGCGGCGGCGGTTTTGCCAGCCAAGCGGGCGTAAGCGGCCCGTCCCGCTTGAGATTTGATGACTTCGGGAGGCTCAACAGCGAATCGTCCGTCGCGGTCGATCACAGTTCGTGTCGGCAGGTTCAGCTCGCGCCACCAGGTGATGTCGGTAGTGTCACCGAAAGTGCAGATCATGGCTATGCCGGTGCCTTTTTCGGGATCGGCAGCCGGGTGTGCAAGCACAGGCACTTCCACATCGAATACGGGGCTGCGTACCGTTGAGCCGAAGCGCGGCCGGTAGCGGGCATCGTCGGGATGAGCGACCAGCGCCACGCATGAGGGAACCAGTTCGGGACGAGTGGTGTCGATCCAGATATCGCCGTCGCCGCTGCTCAAGCCGTCTCTGTCGCTGTCGCCGTTGCCGCTGCTCAAGCCGTCACCTCTGAAACGCAGTTTGTGGTATGCGCCGGGCTTTTCGCGGTCGTCGAGTTCGGCTTGAGCCACTGCGGTTTGGAAGGTCACGTCCCACAATGTTGGGGCTTCGATCTGATAAGCCTCGCCGCGCCGCAGATTCTCAAGGAAAGCGAGTTGCGACACACGCCTACAGTGGCTGTCAATGGTGGTGTAGGTGCGAGTCCAGTCAACCGACAGCCCGATATGGCGGAACAGTTGCTCGAAGGCTTGCTCGTCTGAGGCTGTGAGTTCCTCGCACAGCTTGATGAAGTTGGGTCGGCTCACTTTGACCGGCGGCTGTGCATCAGACTTGCTGCTCTGCTTGCTGCCCGCTTTGCTAGCCGTCTGCTTTTCTGGCTTGCCACCGGCAGGGCCAGTTCCAGACACCGAGCCGGATTTAGTGTCGGTTGTTGAGTCAGATTCAGTGCCGGTCGCCGAGCCGGGATTACCGCCGGGGTCGTAGGGCAGCGACGGGTCACAGCTCACGCCGTAGTAGTTCTGTACGCGCCGTTCGGTGGGCAGGCCGTTGTCGTCCCAGCCCATCGGATAGAACACCGCTTTGCCACTCATGCGGCGATGCCGGGCGATTATGTCGGTGTGGGTGTAGCTGAACACATGGCCTACATGCAGTGAGCCGCTCACGGTCGGCGGGGGAGTGTCGATGGAGAACACTTCGCTGCGCGGCTGACCCTCTGCGAAGCGGTAGATCGCTGTTTCTTCCCAGACGGCATCCCATTTGGCTTCGAGACCTTCAAGACCAGGCTTGTCAGGGATCAAAGATGCAGGTTTGGGTTCCTGATCGGCGGATTGGTTCATCAAAGCGCAAAGCTAACCGGCACCGAACCCGCCGCGTTGTCTCAGCGGCACCGCAGTGGTGCTGCGTCCCGCGTGACGGCTCTGTGCGGCCAGCGTGACGGCTGTGGCGCAGGCCTTTAGGATCTGGTTGTATAGCTGTGAGGTTCCGGTTCCTAAAGTTCCTTGGACGTGGTCATCGTCATGCGCCGCTAGTGAGAGGCGCACCCAAAGACCCGTGGGGCCGTTTCTGGGCTGGACTGACCTTGCTGCTAGTGGTGGTCGTTGTCGGCACTATCGGTTATCACCGTCTGGGGTTGTCGGTGATGGATGCCCTGTATCAGACGGTCATCACCATCACCACCGTCGGCTACGACGAGATCGGTACTGTCACCGACAGTTACCGGGTCTTCACTGTGGTGCTGATCTTGTTTGGGGTGGGCACAGCCCTCTACACGTTGGGTGTGCTCATAGAGTCATTGTTTGAGGGACGGCTCGACATAGAGATTCGGAGACGGCGTATGCAAAAGCAGATCGACCGCTTGCAAGAGCATGTAGTGCTCTGCGGTTACGGTCAGGTCGGTGGTGCCATTTACCGTGAGCTGACCTCTGCGAAGCGCAATGTGGTGGTGGTTGACCGTCGAGAACTCGAAAGCGATGAACTGCCTTTCGTGGTGACCGGCGAAGCCACCGATGACGAAGTGCTGATAGCCGCTGGAGTGCAGCGTGCCGGTGCGTTGGTACTAGCGCTGGACTCCGATGTCGACAATCTTTATGTTGCGTTGACAGCGCGTTCGATGTGCTCAGAGCTGTTCATTGTGGCCCGTTCCAACAACTCTTCAGCAGAGCCGAAACTGCTCCAGGCGGGTGTCGACGAGGTTGTTAATCCCGACGAGATCGGCGGCTCACGGATGGCGTCGCTCGTGCCGATGCGGGCTCCTTCTGGGTAACCTGACTGGCTAGCCTAATAGTGCTATCGGGGATGGTGTAATCGGTAACACAGCTGGTTCTGGCCCAGCCGTTGGGGGTTCAAGTCCTCCTCCCCGAACCGGGCGCTAACCTGCGCCTTCCTGCCCCGTTCGTCTAGCGGCCTAGGACGCCACCCTCTCAAGGTGGTAGCACGGGTTCAAATCCCGTACGGGGTGCCACCACCGCCTAAGCCACGCGCAACCACGCGCAGCCGCAGCGACAACTAGCCAACACTTACGACGTTGGTGCTATTGCTGTTAGGTGACGGTGGTGCCCAAGACTCCGAGTCCGTGTTTGGTTGCCCGAGCGGCGAGTTGGTCATCAAAGGTGGCTAGCGCTCGTGCGTTGCAGTGCAGAGCGGTGTCGAGCACGATGGCATCGGGAAGTCGGAGACCGGTCGTGGCTCGCAGTCGAGCCCACCGCAGCGGGGCATCAGGATCAATATCGGCTATGTAGAACGAGGATCTGAGCGCAACGGCAGCCTCTTCAAGCACTCCGAGCTTGGCTGGTGCAACTAGACATTCGGCGAGTGTCAACGGGTGCAGCAATGCTTCTTCGTTGGCCAACTCCTGCAAGGTTGCTACTGCTTGACGGTGATGTTTGTCAACGGGATCACGCAGTGCCACGACCCAGCTGGCATCAATCACAATCATGCTGGCCAGTCTGTGACAGCGTCGTATAGTTCCGAAGATCCAGGCAAAGAGCCGATTAAGACCTCTCGGGATTGAGTTTGAGACGACGGTGATTGACCACCCTCAGCCCAGTCTCGCATGACGTGAAGAATTAGCTTGGCTCTGGGCACTCCAGACCAGCGACGCGACGCTTCATCAAGGATCGCAGTGATCTCATCGGTTTCGGTCACGGCGTGCCGGGGCCGTGTAGTTGGCATAACAGCCAGCATAACACAGAGGTGTAGCACTAAGTGTTGCACTGCATGCTTGTTGCTTGCAGGCTCGCTATTTTTGTTGTCTGGATTTGATTCTTGTCGATTTGGTTCTTGTTGGCGAAGGTGACGAGCTGGTGACCCGCTGGCGGTGTGTCAGGGTCCGAGAGCGGTGATGGGTGCGACCTGCACACCGTCGGGTCGACGGTAGGCAGGGCCAGTCGGGGTGATCACTAGCAGAGTAGCCAGGTCACTGGCGCGCCGACGGGTTGTTTTCTCATGCAGGCGAAGCAGGTTCTTAGCCGCTTTGTCGATACTTCTAGGGCTGGTGTTGAGCTTTATTTCGGCGGCTATCCAGCGGCCGTCGGTTCGCTCAATGACGGCATCGGCTTCTAGGCCGGTGTTGTCACGGTAGTGAAATACGGCGGCCTGCTCGGGCTGACTGTAGATCCGCAGGTCTCGCACGGCCAGCGACTCAAACAATGCACCGAACGTCGTCGGATCCGAAAGCAGTCGCTGCGGGGTGGCACGCAGCAGTGCTGCGGCCAGAGAAGGGTCTACGAAGTGCCGTTTGGCTTCTCTGTGCAAGGTGGCTTTTGATCGTAGGCTCACTGACCACGCAGGCTGGTCTTCGGCTACATGAATACGTTGCAGAGCGTCAAGGTAGGCCACTACGGTCTTGCGGCTTGGGGGGTGACCGATGTCCATGTCGGAAGCCAACTTGGACATCTTGGTCTCGGCAGCCACGTTGAGAGCGAGCGACAGCATCAGGCGTCTCACCATGACTGGGTCATGTCGCACTCCGCTGCCGGTGGGGATGTCCAGCCGGATGATTTCAGTGACGGAGTCGCTTACTGACGAAGCAGCATCTTTGTTGCTGAGTCTGAGATTCTGGGGCCAGCCGCCGACACAGACCGCTGATGCAATGTTGCTCAGACCTGGCTGTTCGTCAAAGAGGCCAGAGACTGTCTCGCCTTCAAACAGTTTCTTGAGTGAAACAGCTCCAGTGGATGCGCCTGTCTCCCTCAGCGACATCGGCCGCAGCAGCACTCGGCTGATACGTCCAGTACCGCTATGACGAGTCAAGTCGTCTTGCGGGACGGCTGAGCCGGTGAGGATGAACTGACCAGGTTCGGGGCGGTCATCGCATTCCCGTCTTACCTGGTTCCACAGATGCGGAGCGTTCTGCCATTCGTCAAGCAGTCGCGGAGTGGGGCCTTGAAGCACTGCTGCAGGGTCTGCTGCTGCCAAAACTAGTGCCGCATTGTCGTCAAGACGGACTTCGCTACGGGCGAAATGCCTCGCCAGCCAAGTCTTACCGCATCCTCGCACGCCTTCCACGAGTACTGCGCCCCGTCTCCCCAGAGCGTTTTCGACTTCGCGGCCTGTAATGCGCGGCAGATAGCCCGGCATCGACAAGGTAGGGGCTTTATCGGTCAAGGCTCACCTCTCTCACGTCCTCCCAAGCTTTGAATGCGCGTTCTGTAGATCAATCATAGCACATTTTGAAGATTATTAGATGCACATTATGTAGATCATTTATAGCGCGTTTAGAAAGTCTGCTGCTACTCGTTTTAGAGACAAGACTCAGAAACAAAGAGCAGAAGCGTCGGCGGATGCTCGAACCGCCGCTCCCCGCTCCCCGCCGCTCCTAGTCGCTGGTAGTCACTGGAGTTCAACAACCGAGGGCGTAGATCACTGCCTGGCAGACGGCTCGCATTGTTGAGTTGTCCAACTCACCGAGGCGATCAGACAAAGACACGCGCCGCACAGTGTGTATGCCGTCGCAGTTCACAACCGACCCGCTGATAATACCCGGCACTGATTCTGGCAGTGGGACCTCTGCGGCGATACCTCGAATCATGGTGGTGATCTCAGCAACTGTGATCAACTCACGCACATCAATGACTTCGGGTCGGGTGAGCACGAGGACGGGTCTTCTCTTGGCACCTGCATAGGCCCACCACACCTCGCCCCTGTTCATTGCGCCTGCGCCTGCGCTTGCCAAGCTTCAGCTTCGTCCCAGAAGTTGTCGACCTTCTCGGGGGATCGCTGGTAGGCGGCGCGATCCACTTCGCCCATGGCGCGTTTCACTGCTGCGACAACACCTTCACGGGCTGCTTCTGAGACGTTAATTTCGAGTTGCCTAGCCGTCTCAGCCAGCGCCTTGTCGAGAGTAAAAGTAGTCCTTGTTGTCGTTGTGGTTGCTGTTGTGGCTGTTGTGGTTGCTGGAGTTGTCATCATTAGATGCTATCAGTATTGCTAGCATTTAGTGATAACGCATCCGGCCTCTGATTTCGGCGGAGTGTTGTGATGGAGGTGGCGGAGTGTTGTGATAAGAGTGTTGTGATGGGCGTGTTGTGATAAACGAGGGGGCTGTGAGAGAGATTTACCTGGACTACAACGCCTCAGCGCCGCTTGATGCACGGGTGCTGCAAGAGATGCTGCCGGTTATGTCAGATGCTGTCGGCAACGCATCGTCGGTGCATCGCTTCGGTCGGCGACAGGCGGCTTTGGTGGATGAAGCCCGTGAGCATGTGGCAGCTCTGGTTGGCGGACATCCGGCGGGTGTGGTGTTCACCTCGGGTGCCACAGAAGCCAACAATCTGGTCTTGCAGGGGATTGTGGCGGCGACGGACGACGGCGGAGCGGTTCGGTTGCTGGTGTCGGCTGTGGAGCACGCTTCGGTAATCCGCACAGCGCAACGGCTGGCCGCTTGTGGGTTGGCGAAATCAGATGTGATCGCTGTGACTTCAGGGGGTTTTGTCGAACCGGCACGAGTCGAGGAACTGCTCGGGTCTGATGTGTTGCTGGTGTCTGTCATGGCTGCTAACAGCGAGACAGGCGTGCTGAACCCGCTGGCTGAGATCGCAGAACGGGTTCATGCTGCGGGGGCTTTGTTTCATTGTGATGCCACTCAGATGGCGGGCCGTCTGCCGTTTGATATGTCTGAATCGGGTGCGGATCTGGTGTCGTTGAGCGGGCACAAGATCTGCGGGCCTGCCGGGGTGGGTGCGCTGGTAGCAACACGACAGAGCCTCAAGCGACTGGAAGCTTTGCTGCATGGCGGCGGCCACGAGCGAGGGCTGCGTTCGGGTTCGCTCAATGTGGCGGGCATCGTTGGTCTCGGTGCCGCCGCACAGATAGCCGCACAAGAGCGTGAGCAGGAGGCCGTGACCGTGGCAGCGTTGCGTGACCGTCTGGTCTCTGGTTTGCAGGCCAACCTTGCGGGCGTGCATCAAAACGGTGACCTGTCAAGGCGGCTGCCCAACACGGCCAACCTGTGTTTCGAGGGTGCTGACGCCGAGGCGGTCATGTCCAACATGGACTCTGTAGCGGTGTCTATCGGCAGCGCTTGCAGCTCAGGATCAATCGAGCCCTCAGCGGTGCTTTTGGCGATGGGTCTATCCTCTGAGGCTGCCTTTGAGTCCGTGCGGTTCAGCCTGGGCCGTTTCACCACCCCTGAAGATGTAGCTACAGCGACCCAAGCAGCCATATCAGCAGTCGAACGCGTCCGTGCCTTAACTGCTTGAACTACTTAAGCTGCTTGGAAGCAGGCTTGGCTAAGCCACGACGACTGGCTAAGCCATGACGATTGGCTAAGCCACGACGACTGGCGATTGGTAAACCCAGGTCGATGTCACAGGGGTGGGCTATCTTCATTCCATGCATAATTCATGCATAAACTTCGTGCATAAACAAGGAGCAGGCCGGTGAGGCTGCCTGACTTGGCGGTGCGGTCATTCGCACGCCATGAGACGTTCCACCCGCGCTATGGCTGGTTTCGCAAGGCGTATGCCGTTGCTGCTTCTGACCCGTATGCCTTCAGCCGCGATGACGCTCCAGTAGTGATCGGCGTGGGCAAGAACATGGTGCGAGCGATTCGTTTCTGGGGTCTCGCCGCCAAGCTGATAATAGAAGATCCTCATTCCGCCAACCGGCGAGCACCGCAGTTCGTGCCAACTCGCCGTGGTTACGCCCTCTTCGGTGAGCAGGGTTGGGATCCGTATATGGAAGATCCGGGCACGCTCTGGCTGCTGCATTGGCTGCTGCTGGCACCACCTTCGCGGCTGCCGGTCTGGTGGCTCGCCTTCAACGAACTCAATGCCGTCGAGTTCAGCGACACCGACCTGACAGCAGCAATTTCAACGCAGCTAGAGGCGGTCGCAGATTGGACAGCACCGCACGAGTCGTCTGTCAGCAAAGACATCTCGGCTTTGTTGCGCACGTATGCACCGGTGGACAGTTCGCGGCGCGGCAGCATCGATGATCTGCTTGACTGCCCGCTGCGAGAGTTGAACCTGCTGCGACGCTCTCCGGCTACGGGCTTGCACCGTTTCACGCTCGGCCCGAAGCCGACGCTTCCCTCAGCGATCGTCGCCTACGCCGTGCTCGACTACATCGACCGCACCGGCAGCAGCGGCAGAACTGCCACTCTCGGACGGTTAGCTCAAGAGCCTGGAAGCCCCGGTCGAGCTTTCAAACTCAACGAGACGGAGCTTTTGGCTGCTCTAACCCCGTCAGTGGACAGTTTCGACGAGATGACTTTGACCGCCCCAGCGGGGGTTTGGCAGCTCGCCTACTCTGATGACTTGGAGAAGGTTGCTACTGCCGTGCTTGACGATTATTACGGTGCATCATCGCAGCTTGCCTGCGCTGGCTGCGTGGGTGACGCAGCAGTGGATGACGCTCTGCTGGAGGATTTGGGAGTGGGCCGTAACTCTCGTGACAGTCTGCTGAGCCTCAGCGGCTCGGCGGGAGCGCCTTGATGCCGACGTTAGCCGACAGCATCAAGGTGAGCGGCCGCTTCGCCCGCTCTGCGAACCTGGAGCGTGATGTCGCTCGGCCTGAGCCGCTGGAAGGCTATGTCCTTACGGCTAGAGGCCTTGATGTGGTTGAGCGGATCGCGACGGCCGCAGCTACCGGTGCCGCAGGTGGTGCTTGGTCGCTGACCGGTCCATACGGTTCGGGCAAGTCGTCGCTGGCGCTGCTGCTTGATGCTGCTTTCGGAGGCCGATCCAAGATCCGCGACAGTGCCTTGGAGCTTGTTGATGCGATGTCACCCACCACCGGCGATCTGATACGTCGTGCTCACCGTCGTCATGGAACTTTTGACCGTGGATTCAACCGCGGTCTGGTTACCGCAGTGCGCGAGCCGCTGAGCAGCACTGTGGCACGCGCCTTGCGTTCGGCTGCGCTTCGCGACAA
>JAPYNU010000046.1 GCA_028283245.1 Candidatus Aldehydirespirator catecholifindens
CCAGATGATCCCTATTTTGTCTAGGTAAATTACAAGGAGGTAATATGTCGTTGGAGCGCTGCTAGGTTCAACAGGGTGGCTAGTCGTATTAGCGGTCAAAGCGGCAGAGATAGGCGAAGGCTCCCAGACCTATCCGTTCGCCCCGATGACGACACTTTCACCCCATATCGCGACAAAACAGTGCCTCACGAGTTCAGCGTGGCTCTGAACCAAGACTTGGATCGTTTGGTGGTACGAGAGTGGCGCGACCAGCAAAGCGGCGCTTTGAGCGATTTTGTAGTGTCACAACAGACCCTCGATTCTGGTAGTGGAAAATGGAGGGATGTGGCGCTAGTTGATGCGAAGCACGGATCCGTGCATATTCATCGCTATCGAAAGAGTGGCAAAGAAATCTCTCGTACCGAGATTAGTGACTATTCGACACGAGAGCAGTTGGAGGACATCTACAGAGACATTTATGATTTCGTATTTGATTCTTGGGAAGAAAATCGGAGGCGTTGGACTTCTGGTCGGTAAGAGGCCGCAGGCGTATGGCTTGGAAGGGCATGTGAGCAGGATCGGACACCAAGAGATACGGTTTAGTCGTGGCTAAGCGAGAAACGGAGGCTGCTTCCCTTCGGCGCGAGTCAGCCAGGGTGCTCTTGCGGCTGCGTGCTGGCAACCGCGAGATCCGCGACTGGCTGCCCGGCACTGTAATCGTGGCGCTTACCGAGGACCGGGTAGGCGATACTTTCGCATACCTTGATCAGCACCATCCAGATGGAGGTCATCTTGTGCGAGTGGTGGACGAGAGTCTCATTGAGGTGATGGAAGTGCGCCGCTGTGACCCCCAAGAGTTCACCAGAGACCAGCTCGCCGAGAAAATGCCAGTTCACCCAGATGCGGAGATCGGAATGCTGTTCGACTACCTACGGAATTGCCCGGGTCAGCGCCTGCATTGCAGCCCAGCGAGGCCTGACTACGAAGTCGCCGTCGCTATGGCGGAGTCTTAAAGGAGCTGCCCGTCAGCAGCAATTAGAGCAGCTAAACGCAGCGCCGTCCAGCTAGGTGATTTGTTCCAGTTGCCGCAGTGCTGCTCAGTCTGTCTGCTTACACTGGCGTTATGACAAGTCAAGTTGAGGTTGATGCCGGTTTAGGAACTCAGCGACAGGATCTGGCTATTGAAGGCATGACTTGCAGTGCCTGCGCGGCGCGGATCCAGCAGCACTTGCAGCAACTCGCAGGTGTTGAGGATGCCCAGGTCAACTTCGCAACTGGCCGGGCCACTATCCACCGCTCAACCACTGGCCCCGTAATCACAGAAGAAGTCCTTCGAGAAGCCATCGAAGGGATCGGCTACCAGTTGCTTGATGCCGATGTAGACACTCCAGAAGCCGCCGAAGCTCGACGTCAGGCCGACTTGGGGCGACGCCTAGTCGTGGCCGCTGTGCTTACCGTCCCAATAATGACCATTTCGATGATCCCGCCGCTGCGATTCGCTGGCTGGGAGTGGCTGATCGGTGCTTTGGCTGTTCCCGTGACGCTCTGGTCGGGTTGGCCCTTCCACCGGGCAGCAATCCTGAACCTTCGCCACCGCGCCGCCACTATGGACACTCTGGTTTCGATGGGATCTAGTGCAGCTTGGCTGTGGTCATTCGCGGTGCTGATGCTTGATGTTTTCGGCGATCTCGACGACAGGCATGTCTACTTCGAGACCGGTGCAGTGATCCTGACATTGATCCTTCTGGGCAAGTACCTAGAACTGCGAGCCAAGCGGCGCTCCAGTGACGCTATTCGGGCTTTAGCCGATCTCGGTGCTCGCACCGCCCGTCTCCCCGACGGCAGCGAGATCCCGCTCGACGAGTTGAAGGTCGGGATGCGGTTCTTGGTGCGCCCCGGCGAGAAGATCGCCACAGACGGCCGCGTGGTTGAGGGCTATTCAGCAGTTGACGAGTCGATGGTCACCGGCGAGCCGGTCCCGGTTGAGGTCACCGCCGGTGCCGAAGTCATCGGTGCCACAGTCAACGCCAACGGTTCGCTGGTCGTGGAAGCCACCAAGGTCGGTGCTGACACGGCTCTGGCGCAGATCATCCGCCTAGTGGATCAAGCTCAGGGAGGTCGCGCTGCGGTTCAACGGCTTGCCGACCGGGTGTCGTCGGTGTTCGTGCCGCTGGCCATTGCCATCTCGATTATCTCTCTGGTTGGCTGGTTGGCTTCGGGGCAGCCGGTGAACGACGCCTTCACTGCGGCGGTTGCTGTGCTCATCATTGCCTGCCCCTGTGCTTTAGGTCTGGCCACGCCCCTAGCGATCATGGTCGGCACCGGCAGGGGTGCCCAACTCGGAGTGATCATTAAGGGTGCCGAAGTCCTCGAAGACACACGCGCCGTTGAGGTGATCTTGTTGGACAAGACCGGAACCCTCACCGAAGGCCGGATGGAACTGTCAGAGCTTTCAGCTCCTGGATTAGAGCAGTCAGACATACAGCGCCTGTTGTCGTTGGCGGCTTCGCTCGAATCGCGCTCTGAGCATCCCATCGCCGCAGCCATCACCGCAGCCACCGACTGCCACTATCCCGTTGACAGTTTCGACAACCGTCCGGGTCTCGGCGTGATCGGCACGATCAACGAGCCAGGTCACGAGTCAGGTCACGAGCCGGTGGAGATTCGGGTGGGTCGGCGAGCGCTGTTCGACGAGATCCCGCCCGAGGTAGAGACCGCAGCCAGCGAAGCCGAAGCTAGCGGTGCCACGGCTGTGCTGGTAGGCCGCGGGGCACATGCCGAGGGGGTGTTGGTGGTGGCTGATCGTCTCAAGCCGACATCAGCCGGTGCCGTGAGAGCTTTCGGTGAGCAAGGCCTTAAGCCGGTGCTAGTAACCGGCGACAACAAGCGCACCGCCCAGACGGTGGCTGACACCGTCGGTGTTGAAGAAGTAATCGCCGAGGTTCTGCCTCAAGACAAAGCCGCCGTGGTTGAGCGTTTCCAAGCTCAAGGCAAGCGGGTGGCAATGGTCGGCGACGGAATCAACGATGCACCAGCTCTAGCTCAAGCTGATCTGGGCATTGCCGTCGGCACCGGCACCGATGTGGCTATGGAAGCCTCGGATTTGACGGTGGTGGCAGGAGATCTTCGAGCCGTCGCTGATGCCATTGCGTTGTCGCGACGCACCCTGACGACGATCAAAGGCAACCTCTTTTGGGCTTTTGCTTATAACACTTTGGCGATCCCGCTTGCAGCTTTCGGCGTTCTCAACCCGATGATCGCAGCGGGTGCCATGGGCCTCTCGTCGCTTTTCGTGGTGGCCAACAGCCTTCGCTTGAACCGTTTTGCTGGCTATCGAGCTGCCTAAGCAACGTCCCATACCAACCGCTGTTATTGCAATTGATTGCAATAAGCAGTCCTGTGGACTACGCTGCCGTGCTGCGCAACTCCTAAATCAGATCATCTAACCCGAGGAGCCTCCGTGAGCAGCAGCACCCATCACGATCAAGCCCACGGCCACGAACATCACGACCACGACCACGATCATGACCAGGCCCATGATCAAGCACACAGTCATGAGCATCACGATCATGAGCAGCATGACCAGGCCCACGACCACAGTCACGACAACGGACATAGCACCGATCATGGGCACAGTCATTCCAAAGAACACAGCCACGACCACGACCACAATCATGGGCACAGCCATTCCAACGGCCATGGCGACCATTCACACGGCTCTGGCCTGCTGGCCACGATCAAGCATGCAATAGTCCCTCACGCCCACGACCACAGCGAAGCGATCCAGTCAGCCGATCTGTCCAGCAGTCAAGGCATCCGTGCCGCTTGGATCGGACTGGCAGGAATGATGGCAACCGCCATAGCTCAGGTCGTGATCGTGGCCCTGTCGGGGTCGGTCGCTCTGCTAGCAGACACGATCCATAACCTCGGCCACGCCGCCACCACTATCCCTTTGATCTTGGCTTTCCGCTTAGGCCGACGTGCTGCCACCAATCGCTACAGCTACGGATATCGCCGAGCCGAAGACTTAGTTGGGCTATTCATCGGGTTGATTATCTTGGCCAGTGTTGCGCTGATCTTCTTTGAAGCGATTGATGCTTTGATCAACCAGCGTGAACTCACCAACTTGGGCTGGGTGTTCGCAGCTGGAATCGTAGGTTTCATGGGCAACGAGGTGGTGGCCGTCTACCGCATTCGCGCTGGCAGGCGCATCAACTCAGCAGCTCTGATTGCCGAAGGTCAACATGCCCGCGTCGACGGTCTGACTTCAATCGCTGTGGTGGTGGGAGTGGTCGGGGTTTGGCTGGGCTTTCCCGAAGCTGATGCCATTATGGGCTTTATCATCGGAGCAATAGTTTTTGGGATACTGATAGTCTCAATGAGGCCTGTAATGCGGCGACTGCTTGACGGAGTAGAAGACGACATGATTGAACGCCTGACAGCGACCGTCTCCGAAGTGCCCGGCGTGAAAAGTGTTGACCGTGTCAGGGCTCGCTGGGCTGGTCACCGCATGGAGTGCGATATAGCTATTCAGGTTGACTCTGACCTCAACGTTCTGGCAGGTCACGCGATCTCTGAAGAAGTGGAGCATGCTGTTCTTCACGCTGCTCCCAACATGGATGGTGCTGTGGTGCATCTTCATCCGCAAGTGAGCAACGAGCAGTTGCAGACACTCCATGAACTCTCGGGACATCACGCAAGCCGTGAAGCCAGAGAGGCCTATCTTGCCCGACGAGCTAGAGAAGTCGCAGCACCCAGCTGATCCCGAGTGGATAACGCTGGAGTTGCACAAGCGGATCCGTGGTGCAGGGCTTCGGCTTACCAATCAACGCCGAGCAATATGTGAGGTGTTGGCTCAAAACGGCGAGGCTTTTCTCACTGTGGGGGAGATCCTCTCTGCCGCAGCAGAAGTGGCCGACACACTTGACCCTTCAACATGTCACCGCACCTTGAACGACCTCGCCGAAATCGGTGTTGTTCACCACATCCATTTCGGATCACAGCCGGGAAGGTGGCATCTGACTCTGGAGCACTCTCACCAGCATTTGGCTTGTGAGAGTTGCGGAGCTATGACTCTTGTTCCCTCTAGCAGGCTCCAAGAAACCTTCAAAATGCTGCAATCCGAATACAACTTCCACGTCTCGTTGCATCATTTCGCCATTCTTGGACAATGCGGCCAGTGCCGCAGAGACGACAAACACTCACATCACTAGCTGCAACAAACTGGCTAACTCACTTCGTTCGGGTCACTTTCGACAGCCCCCGCGGCGTCTCAGGGTCAAGGCCTCGAGCAACGGCGAGGCTGTGCGCAAACAACTGCATCGCCGGAGCCACGGCAATCGGTGCCAGCCACTCGGCGACCTTGGGGATCAACACACGCTGTGAGCACGGAAACGACTCTTCATCAGATATTGCCACTACATGCGCTCCCCGCTGGAGCAGTTGCTCAGATAGTTCAGTGAGCGACTCCAGATGCGTGCCTGAGGTGGCAACCATCAATACGCAGAATCCCGGCTCTACCACAGCCACCGGCCCGTGCAGGAAATCAGCAGCCGAATAGGCCTGCGCCAGAACGTAGGTCAACTCCTGCAGCTTCAGCGCCCACTCATAAATGGTGGCCTGATGAAAACCTCGTCCGATCACCACACAGCGGTCTGCGTCTATTAGCCCCCCGGCCGCAGCCTCAATCGTGTGAGCCGTCTTGAGCACGTCCTCAAGCACTTCAGGCATGCCATAAAGCTCCGCCGCAGCCGATTCGTGGGCCACAGCCATCTCTTCCGCCGCAGCCATGTCGTGGGCCGCAGTCGAGCCGACAGCGCACAGCGCTACTGCTGCGAGCTGAGCCGTGTAGGTCTTGGTAGCTGCAACGGAACGCTCTTCGCCTGCACATAAAGCCATCACTGGATCACCGAAGCGCCCGAGCGGAGAATCAGGATGATTGGTGATCACCACGCTAGGACACCCCTGGTGTCTGGCTGATTCCAGCACTGCCACCAGATCAGGCGACTCCCCAGATTGGGAGATGCCCACAACAACCGCCCCAGCCAGCGACGGCGCACGGTTTCGCTGCCCGAAGAGCGAAGGTGCGGTCAATCCCACCGACAAGCCCAGCTTCGAGCCCCAAACATACTGTGCGTAGCGGGCTGCATTGTCTGAGGTGCCTCGAGCCGCAATCACCACATGATCAGCAGCTGCGACCAGCTCTGCAAACTCGGTGGCTTGCGCTTGGTTGGCATCAAGGCAACGACGCACAGCATCCGGCTGCTCCATCAGCTCAGACAGCATGCTCATGTGCTGATACCCGCCGGAGTCATGATAATCACACTACCACACTGTGGTTGTTGCAACTAGTTGCAACAACCACGAATTATGGGCTACTCTGCTTGCAATGCTTGATCTGCCATTGTTCGAGACAACCGAGAGTTCGCATCGCGAAGTGCTTGACGGGCTCCCCAGCTACACGGCATGTGTGAGCGATCCACCCTGGTCAAACTTGGCTTCGATGGTGCGGCCACCCGAGCGGGTCATCGCAGCTTGGGACACCGGTATCGACCATCTTGAGTCGCTTATCGAAGCCGAAGGCGACTCCGAATACGTTGTGGGGATAGGTGGTGGCTCAGCACTCGACACGGCCAAGTTCATCTCATGGAAGACCGGCAAGCCACTGATTCAAATCCCGACGATTGTTTCCGTTGATGCCTGCTTCACCCGAGACATCGGCATACGGGTCGAAGGCAACGTCAAATATGTGGGTCTGATCATCCCCGAGACCGTGGTAGTGGACATTGATCTGATCCGCTCGGCACCCGGCCATCTCAACCGGGCCGGCATCGGCGACATTTTGTCTTGCCAGACCGGACTCTTCGACTGGAAGCTGGCATCTGACCGAGACGAAGGCGTTGCCTGGGACAATGACCTAGCTGCGCTGGGATACCAACTGCTGGATGAACTCACCGAACACGCCGACGAGGTTGCTGCCGTCAGCGAAGATGCCGTCCGTTGGCTGGCTTGGGCTTACCGGCGCATCGGTGCTGCCTGTATGCAGGCTGGCCATTCACGCTTCGAGGAAGGATCCGAGCATTTCCTCGGTTACGCCTATGAGTTCCACACCGGTGACCATCAGATACACGGCGAGCTGATCGCCATGTGTGTGGTGGCTGCGTCGTCGCTGCAAGGCGAGGGACAATCACAGGCCACAGAGATCATCGCCCGCTCCAAGACGCGTGCCCATCCCGCCGATCTGGGCATTACGCGCCAAGCGTTCGATCATGCAGTGCTTGACCTTGCCGACTATGTGCGCCGCCAGGATCTGGACTTCTCGATGGTTGATGTTTGCACCATTGACAGCCACGTTGCAGACCAGCTCTGGAGCGCAGTGACCGAACTACCTCGCCAGCCGAGTGTTGGCTAGCCTCGGTGCGCGCCCATAATCTCAATAGCCACGCAGTCAAACGTGTGGCAGTCCCATAAGGAGAGGAGACACATATGAGACACCCAGATTCTGGGAAGACCCGCCGTTGGAGGAGCCGCTCGCTTATTGCTCTTGTGGCAATCTTCGCGCTTGTCGCTGCCGCCTGCGGTGATGACGACGATGACGACGAAGCGTCAAGTGCCCCCGCGGTCACCACAACAGCAGCCGCCGCCGCTGCTGAGATGGATGATGATGACCACGGCGACGATGACGACCACGCCCACGATGATGAGCCTGACTCAGATATGGGATTACCGACCGGAAATGTTGAGCTCCGTATGGCTTACTTCAACGGCGGTGGCCAAACTCAAATCGACTTCCGCGAGGAGCAGGCAGCCGATTTCAACGAGATGCATCCCAACGTGACAGTGAGAATGGAGCCGATCCCTGACTGGTCAACGACCATTTTCCCGCAGATCGCCGCCGGTACCGCTGCTGATGTTCTCTGGGGTGGCACCGACGATGGTTACACGCAGATGGTGGCCATCAACGCGTTCCAGTCGCTTCAGCCTTTCATTGATGATGAGGGATTCGATCTGTCACCTTGGCCCGACAACATGATTCAGCACTTCTCGGATGCTGACGGCGGTTCGTTGATAC
The DNA here is from genome assembly GCA_028283245.1 of Candidatus Aldehydirespirator catecholifindens. Taxonomy (GTDB): domain Bacteria; phylum Actinomycetota; class Acidimicrobiia; order Acidimicrobiales; family Aldehydirespiratoraceae; genus Aldehydirespirator; species Aldehydirespirator catecholifindens. The sequence goes on from JAPYNU010000046.1 coordinate 8,051, forward strand.
TTCCGGTCTCGAACCTGGCGTTCAACTTCCTCTACTACAACAAAAACCTGTTTGATGCTGCTGGCGTTGACTACCCGGATGCTTCTTGGACGGTTGATGACCTGATCAATGCCACACGAGACCTGTCCATCCCTGATGAACAGTGGGGCTTGAGTTTCGCTTGGGGTGACCTGTATCAGACCTGGATGCGGATGTACGGCTGTGAGTTCGCCAACGATGCCACCTATCCCAGCGACTACACCTATAACGGCCCGGCCTGTGTTGAGGCTCTTACCGACCTTGACGAACTGGCCCGCAATGGTTACATCAACTGGGAGCTAGGAGCTAAGTTCGGAGGATTGGCACCTGGTGACACCGCTGGCGAGACAGCATTCTCAGGTGGTCACACAGCGATGCTGCTATCGGGCACCTGGGAAGCAGGTTCAATATCTGAGAACTCCGGCGGAGCTTTCGAGTTTGATGCTGCACCTGCACCGTTGAAGCAGGGCGGCAAGATTCAAGGTGCCGCCGAGGGCTTTGGCATCTATTCGGGCACCGATCATCCCGAGTGGGCTTGGGAGTTGGTGAAGTTCGTTGCGGGGACCGAAGGCCAAGAACGCGAAGCCAAGCTGGGTCTAGGCACTTCACCGATCGAATCGATCCTTGATGGTGCCTACTGCACCTCTCCCGCACCGCCAGCGAACAAGTGCGAAGTCGCCAAGATCGGTGCTGCCAACACCGAATGGGAGCCTTTGACTGCTGCTTGGGGCCCGGGTTTCTGGGATGTCATAACCCCGGCCGCTGAGGCGGCGTTCTTGTCGGATGCCGCACCAAACTGGCAAGAAGTGCTTGACGAAGCTGTCGATCTGTCACGTATGGCAGGGCCGCTGTCGTGAAAATTGGCGAGTCGGGCCGTCTGCAGGTGAGCAGGCGGCCCCGCTCGTCTCCTCGCCGTAAGCGGCGAGGCCTGCAAACCCGGCGCGAAGAGCGCTGGTTTTATTTCTTCATTGCTCCTTGGCTGATCGGATTCATATTTTTCGGTCTGGGTCCGATGCTTGCCTCGGTGGGGCTGGCTTTCACTGACTACAACCTCAGTGGCTGGCCAAGCTTCGTCGGTTTCGACAACTTCGAGCGGATGGTTGATCCGGTGCAGGGTCCTCTGTTGGAGAAAGCCATCCGCAACACTCTCTACATCGCGCTGCTGGTAATTCCGCTGCAAATCCTGATCGGCTTAGGGCTTGCAGTGCTGCTAAGTCAACAAGTGCGAGGTATGCCGCTGTTTCGCACGGCCTTTTACCTGCCCACAGTGGTGTCGGGCGTGGCCACAGTCGTCGTATGGATCTGGATTCTGGGCAGCGACGGCCTGCTCAATCAGGGTCTTGAGCTGTTCGGAATTGATGGACCTGTCTGGTTGCGTGATCCGGCGACAGTAAAGCTGGGGATTGTGATCATCATGGTGTGGGGAGGCACTGGCGGGATGATGATCATCTTTCTCGCTGGTCTGCAAAGCATGCCGCGTGAGCTGCTAGAAGCCGCAGCCGTTGACGGAGCTTCAGCCGTTCGTCGTTTCTGGCATGTGAAACTGCCTTTGCTAACGCCACAGCTTTTCTTCAATCTGGTGATCGGTGTTGCTAGCGGCATAGGAGTGTTTACCGAGACCTATGTCGTGTCTTCAGAGACTGGGCCTGCCGGAAGCGGTTCACCAGCCAACCAGACTTTAACTCTGGTTATGTATATCTACCGTCAGATGCTGGTGAACCTTCAGGTGGGATACGCGTCTGCTGTTGCGTGGGTGCTCACCGCAGCGATCGCGCTCTTGACGGCGATCCAGTTCTGGAGTTCACGCCGCTGGGTCTACTACGACAACGACAATCGATGACTCTCAGTGACATTTCTTCGGACAGTTCTACTGCCAGCACTGCAATAGGTCCGGTCACAGGTGGTCGGCGTAGTTGGCGCACCGTGCGTCGCATTGTCTTGTATGTGGTTCTCATTGGTTTATCTTTTTTGTTTGCGCTGCCGTTTTTGTGGCAGGCTTCAGCGTCATTCAAAAACAGCGCTCAGATCCTAGAGCCGGGGCTCAACCTCATCCCCGAATCTTTTAAGCTAGACAACTATTCGCGTGTTTTTGATTCGGTGCCTTTCGACAGTTGGTTCTACAACTCGCTGTTCATCACTTTGCTGGGCACTCTCGGGGCGACTTTCTCGTCTGCGTTTTGCGCCTATGGTTTCGCGATTCTTCGTGCTCGTGGCAGCAATATCTGTTTTGCGTTGGCGCTAATCACAATCTTTATACCGTTCGAAGCTCTGCTGATACCCGAGTACATTCTGTTCGCCCAACTCGGCTGGCTCAACACTCCGTTACCGCTGATCATTCCTTGGTGCTTCGGCGGAGGAGCGTTCAACATCTTTTTGATGCGGCAGTTCTACAAAGGACTGCCTCGTGAGCTGATCGATGCCGCTCGGGTTGACGGCGCGTCGGAGTTCCGAATCTTCTGGAGGATCATGCTGCCGCTCACGATTCCGGCTTTGACCGTGGTTGCAGTGTTTCATTTCATCTTCTTGTGGAATGACTTCCTGCGACCGCTGATATATCTCACCGATGTCAACGAAACCACACTTCCGGTCGGATTGAGCGGCTTCCTTAGCCGTTTCAGCCGTCAATGGGCGATACTTATGGCTGGCAGCTTTATGGCTCTGCTACCGATAGTGGTGCTGTTCGCAGTGGCTCAACGTTTCATTGTCAAGGGCATCAACCTCACAGGCGTAAGACGCTGATGCGTCAACGTCTCACAAACCCTAGGCGGCGACTCAACTCAGGCACCTTCGTGACTGACACTGTGGCCGGTGCTGCCGGTGGCTGTCACCTTCGCAGCGATTCTTCACGCATATCCCTTGACGGTTTATGGGACATGTGGCTGGGCCCCTGCGATGATGCCTTAGCTGGACACCCTTGCGAACGCACCATCAACTTGCCAGCCAACTGGTGGCTACAAGGCGTTGATCATTCAGGCAAAGCCACCTTTGCTCGCAACTTCAACGTGCCAGCGTCGGCGAGCAACCCCACGAGCGACAAGGCGAGCAATAAAACGAATAACACCCTATGGCGACTGCGTTTTGAGGGTGTCGACTACTACTGTCGTGTCTGGCTTGACGGCGAACTGCTTGGTTCACATGAGGGCTATTTCGAGCCTTTCTGGTTTGACATGGCAGGCTTGAAGGCTGGGCCTCACCGCTTAGTGGTGGAGGTTGACTCACCCCATGAGCCTTGGGGCAGCGTCTGGCACATGCACAAAACCCTGCTTAAGGGAGTGCTTGGGCATCACGACGCCCGACCGGGTGCTGGCTGGAGCCGTGACGGCCAAGCACGCAACTCAGGTGGCATCTGGGCACCGGTCACGCTTGAAGCTTGGCCCGATCAGGTGATGATTGACAGCGTTGTCGTGCGCGCTAGCCCGTCGGGTGCCGATCATGCCGATGTCGACCTTTGCGGGACTCTGTGTGTTGCTGTGGCGGCTGACACGGCACCGTCAGCGGCCACAGTCAATCTCGCATTGACCGGCCCCAATGACTGCGGGCGAATGTCGGTAGACGTGGCTTTGCCGTCAGCATCTTCGGACGCTGGGTTGTCGGACACTGGGTTGTCGGATGCTGAGTCGTCAAGTTCAGAGTCTTCGGGCTTGGCATCTACAGCCACCGTAGAGTTCGAGTCTTCAGCTCGTCTACCGCTAGCAGACCGCTGGACCACTTGGTGCCGTGGGCAGCCAATGCTCTATGACGCTCAGGTCACCGTCACCGCAAACAAACCTGACACCGACACAAGTTCCGTGCTGGCTGCCTACAAGCTCCGCACCGGGGTTCGCTCGTGCTCTGTGGACGACTCTTACCGCTGGTATCTCAACGGCGAAGAGATCTGGATCCGAGGCACTAACTACATCGGCACCTACTGGCCGACCGAATACACCGAGAAGCGGATGCGCCAAGATCTTGAACTGATCCGTGACGCAGGCATCAACCAGGTGCGGGTTCATGCCCATGTGGTGGTCCCGAAGTTCTACGAAATAGCCGATGAACTGGGTTTGACTATCTGGCAGGATTTCCCGCTGCAGTGGGGTTACACCGACGATCCGACCTTCCACCGTGAAGCTCATCGCCAGATGAAAGCCATGATACGCCTCCTCGGTAGCCATCCTTCAATCGTTGCTTGGTGTTGTCACAACGAGTCGCCGTGGGATGCTCCCTGGATGGCCGACGAGTTCGGTGGCACCTTCGACCCTGACCACAACCGCCGCCTCGACAAAGACTTAGAAGCCATCGCCCGAGCCGCTGACCCCAGCCGTTACGTGCATCGCAACAGCGGCACCGGCGACAGCCACCATTACGCCGGTTGGTATTTCGGGCATTGGCAAGATTTCGCTTCGCGCCCCGGCGGCCCGTTCGTCACCGAATATGGATCGCTCGCCCCTCCTGATGTGGCCACACTGCGTGAGATCATTCCCGCCGAAGCTCATGCGTATGACTCCGCTGAGGCTCGGCGTGTCTGGGCATTTCACGACTTCCAGCACAAAGAAACCAAACAGCACATCAAGGTGCTGCCATCGGATGGACTCGAACGCTACGTGGCCGCCGCTCAGGCCTATCAGGCGAATCTGATTCAGGTAGCGACCGAATCGTTCAGACGCGGCAAAGCCCGCCAACCCGGTGGATTGCCCGCCGACGGAGGGCCGCTCATCACCGGCGTGCATCATTTCATGGCGGTTGAAGGCTGGGAGGCACTCACTTGGGCTGTTATTGATCACAACCGCAACCCCAAACCTGGATATCACGCCTTGAGCCGGGCCATGGCCCCGCTGCTGGTGTGCGCTGAGTTGCTTGACAAAGCTGAAAGGCCCGCTCCGAGACCGCGTGCAAATCGTGTCATCATTTTGCGCTACTGGCTCATCAACGACCTAGCGCAGCCGCTACCCGAAGCAATGCTGCTTTGGAGTGTGCGACCGATCGCCGATCCCACACAGCCCGATCCTGCGAGTCCCGAAGATGCTGCGCCCGACGAAGCCCCGCCGCCCGACGAAGCCCCGACGACATTAGCGCAAGGGTCGTTGCCGGTTGCTGGCGCGTCCGCCGACTCTGCGATGATTATCGATCAGTCTCAGCTACGCGCACCGTGTGGCTGGCACCGTGTCGAGCTTCGCCTCACCGCCGCAAACCACCAAGAGCCGCTGGCTACCAATCATCTGGACTTTGAGGTACGGCGCTAAATTTCCGACCTTGTAACGCTGATTTCCGACCTTGAGGTTGCACAGGTTGCACAGTTCTGGGCTAGGACTTGCCGTGACACGCCTTCAGCGTCTATGATCTCTGTAAACGTGTCGACGGGGCGTGAGGCTGGTCCCTCGTTGTCGGCTCTATCGCATCGCTGCCAGAAACTCAGGCCACTGGAGTGACGCAGACCGGAGACACTGCAATGAGTGACCAACTCGCGATCCTCGGCGGAAATCCTGTCCGCTCCGAGGACTATCCCCCATGGCCTGACATTGACGAAGTGACAGAAACTTGCGTCGCTGAGGCGGTTCGCTCCGGTCAGTGGGGCGGGTTCCCTTTCCCAGGCCCTAACACGTTGCGTTTCGCGCTGCGGTTCGCGGCTTTGCACGACGTACGCCATGCCGTGCCCATGGCCAACGGCACTGTCACCATGGAAGTCGCGCTCAAGGCTCTCGGCATTGGCTGGGGTGACGAGGTGATCGTCCCGGCGCTCACCTTCTCGGCCACTGCCTACGCACCTATGGCCGCTGGAGCATTGCCGGTGATCGTTGATGTGTCGCCCGACACTTTGGCCATTGACCCTGACGCGGTTGAGGCTGCTATCACGCCTCGCACCAAAGCGATCCTTCCCGTGCATCTCGGCCAGGTGATGGCCGACATGGACCGGCTCACTGAGATCGCCGCTCGACATGATCTGTCGATAGTTGAGGACTGTGCTCATAGTCACGGCAAGCAGTGGCGCGGACGCAGCGCTGGAGCTATCGCCGAGTTCGGATCGTTCAGTCATCAAAGCTCAAAGATCCTCACCTCAGGCGAGGGTGGCACCCTTACCACCAACGATGATCGTCTCGCTGAACTGGCGGCTTCCATCATTGACTGCGGTCGGGCTAAAGGCTCCAACTCTGAGCAAGGCACTTTCGGTGCTAATTACCGGCTCAGCGAACTGCAGGCAGCCGCGCTCGCGGCTCAGGTAGAGAAATTAGAGGATCAGATCGCCGAGCGCTCCGCCTCTGCCGCTTACTTCGAGGAACTGATCGTCGATGTTGAAGGTGTGCGGCTGCTCACAGTGGATGAAAGAGTCACGAGACGCAGCTTTTATCGCTACATCGTTTGTATCGAACCTGATGCGTTCGCTGGTGTCGGCAACGGTTTGTTGTGCGATGCGCTTGACGCCGAAGGAATCGAATGCTGGGAGGGGTATCCATCGCTGACCCGTGATCCTTTGTTTCAGCCTTGGCTGAGCCGGCTGCCTGTGGCTGTGGAGCACGCCGATCGACTGCAGCCCGACGTGTGGGACTGTCCAGTGTCGGATCTGGCCGGGTCACGCCAGACGGTCTATTTAGACGAGAACATTTTTCGTGCCGGGCCGAAGGGAATCGAAGACACCGTGGCAGCGTTCCGCAAGATCTCTCAAAGCGCCTCTGAGCTGCGTTCGCTGACGAACGAAACCTGAGAACGACACTCAAGAGCTACACCTGAGAGCACAGAATCCAAAAAGGAGACGCTGAATGAGTCAGTCGATTCGTTTCGCAATATGTGGCACCGGTTGGATAGCCCGGATGCATGCCCGTTCGATAGCAGCCGTGCCTAACACCGAACTGGTGGCAGTCCACAACCATCGCCAATCCAGCTTGGATGACTTCATCACTGATCATCCGGTGCCGGTCGCCACCACCGACTTCGACGAGTTCCTGACTGCGGTAGGCAACAATGCGGTAGGCGACGGTGGTGCCCATGTGGCGGTTGTGGCCACCCCTAATGCGCTGCACGCTCCTCAGTCGTTAGCGCTAATGCGCGCCGGAGCGCATGTCCTAGTCGAGAAACCGATGGCCGTATCAGTCGAAGAAGCCTCCGAGATGGTGGCCGTAGCCGACGAAACTGGACGTGCTTTGATGACCGGCCATATGTGGCGTTTTGATCCTGATGCGCGTTGGCTGCGACAAGAGATTGCCGCCGGGGCTTTGGGCCAGATAATCCGAACCCGTTCATTAAGCGTCCACACATGGTGGGGGCCTTCGGGCTGGTTCCAGCAGCGGGCGCTAGCTGGCGGCGGCGCGCTTGCCGATATGGGGGTTCACGCCATAGACACCACCCGCTATCTGATTGGTGATCCTCAGCCGGTGCGTGTAACTGCCCGTGTCGGCACTCATTACGGCGACTACGACGTTGACGACACCGCTGTGCTGCTGATCGACTGGGATAACGGAGTCACCAGCCAAGTAGAAGCGGGTTGGTGGCAGGTGCAATCCGACGGCCCCGAAGCAGCCACCCGCTTGCACGGCACCCGAGCCTTCGGTTCGTTGTTCCCAACATTGATCGCCCGCGAAGTCCAAGACTCACAACAAGACTCCGGTGATGACGGTGCTGACGATGATAATGACGGTGAAGCGAATCTTGAGATGAGCACACCGCCGCCGTTTGAGCGCAGCGATCATTGCGACCCCAAGCTGTTTGAGGGCCAGATAGCTCACGCCGCCGATGTCGCCCAGGGGGAAGCCTCACCGGCGAACGGTCCCGATGTGGGGCTCACCGCGGTTCGGATCATGGAAGCGGCATACCGCTCAGCACAAACCGACGAGGAGGTCAGACTGTCATGAAGATCGCTGTTATCGGGGGTGCCAGCACTTACACCCCCGAACTGGTTCAAGGTATTGCTTCGCGAGGCGCTGCTCTTGGTGTTGAGCAGCTAGTCCTTCACGACATTGACATTGAACGACTCAACATTGTGGGCGGTTTCGCGCAACGCATTCTTCAGCACGCTGACTGGTCCGGCAGCCTAGAGCTAACCGAGGATCTGGACGCAGCTTTGACTGACGCTTCGTTTTGTCTGGTGCAACTGCGGGTGGGCGGCTTGCAGGCACGCCTTCAGGACGAAACGATCCCTCACCGTTTCGGGATCCTGGGTCAAGAGACCACCGGCCCCGGCGGTTTCGCTAAAGCTTTGCGTACTGTTCCGGTGGTGCTTGACATAGCGGCTCGTTACGCAAAGCTAGGCGCTTGTGATGGTTGGCTGATCGATTTCACCAACCCGGTATCGATCGTCAGTCAGGCACTTGCCGACAACAACTGTCGCGCTGTGGGATTGTGCAATGTCCCTATCGGGTTGCAGCGTGAGGTGGCAGCAATTTTTGGTGTGGACGCGTCACGAGTCGAACTCGAGTCGGTGGGGCTTAATCATGCTTCATGGTTCCGCGATGTGTGCATTGACGGTCACTCGGTGATGGCCGAGCTGATAAGCAGCCACGTTGACAGGATCGCTGAAGAGACCGGTTGGCCTGCTTCACAGATCACCAAAGCCGGGGTGATTCCCTCCTATTACCAGCTGTATTATCGTTATCCCGACAAGATTCTCGCTGATCAGCTCGCCGAAGGCACCCGAGCCAGCGAAGTAATGGATATCGAACGCGGACTGCTTGAGCTCTACACCGATCCCAACCTTGTCGAGAAGCCAGCGCTGCTTGACGAGCGCGGTGGTGCTTGGTATTCCGAAGCGGCGATTGAGGTGATCGAGGCATTAGCTAGCGAGGTTGATGCTGGCCGCAATCTGGTTGTGAACGTGCCCAACGGCGACGCTTTGAGTGATTTACCGCCAGATCTGGTGGTTGAGGTTGCCTGTCGTGTTGATTCTTCAGGGGCGCAACCGCTGCCGGGTGCGCCCCTAACGCAGGAGCAGCGCGAGCTGGTGCTGGCTTTGCACAACTATCAGCGCCTCACGATCGCCGCCGCCGTGTCGGGTGATCGCAATGTGGCCGTTGATGCTTTGGCTGCCAATCCGTTGGTGCCTTCACGCGATATTGCTGAACCTTTGCTGGCTGCGATTCTCGAAGCCAACCGGCAGCATCTACCAGCCTTCGGCTAGCGGTTTCGAGTCTTGGGCGCTGTGATCGTCGCCGTCGACGGCGGCAACTCCAAAACCGATGTGGCGTTGATCGCAGCCGACGGTGCGGTGCTAGGCACGGCACGAGCCGCGGCTGGCTCATATCACGCAGTCGGCATGAAGACCATGCTCAGCACTATCACAGGAGCGGTTCAAAGCGCCGCAGCCACCGGTGGCTTGGAGGTTCAAGGGCTCGCTGCGAAGCTGGGGGTTTACTGCCTAGCGGGTGCCGATCTTCCGGTTGATGATCGCAGATTGCAGCGCGAGTTTGATGCTGCGGGCATAGCAGACGGGTCGGTCATCCTCAACGACGCTTTTGCCGGGCTTCGGGCTGGATCACGGTCGGGTTGGGGGATTTCGCTGGTGTGCGGTGCCGGAATGAACTGCGCCGGGGTTGGGCCTACTGGCCGCACCGTGCGTTTCCCGGCGTTGGGGGCGCTCTCTGGCGATGAGGGTGGTGGCAGTGATCTGGCTGTGAGAGCTTTAGCTGCGGCTATCCGAGCGCGCGATGGTCGAGGGCCTCGCACAGTTTTGGAGACGCTGGTGCCTGGTCATTTCGGTTTGCGCCGTCCGATCGATGTGGTGACTGCGCTTCATACCGGCGAACCGCCTGATTTGGCTTTACCAGATTTGGCACCGGTTGTTTTCGCAGCGGCGAGCGATGGCGACTCGGTGGCTCGCAGCATTGTTGACTGGTTAGCCGATGAGCTGGTGCTGATGGCAGTGTCAGCGATCCGCCGTCTGCGCTTGGCCCGCTCAGAGTTTGAGCTGGTGTTCGTGGGCTCAATCTGGAAGACCAACGACTCTGCCTTCCATGATCGTGTGCATGACGGGCTGCTTCAGGTAGCACCCAGGGTGATCCTCCGGCGTTTGGATGCTCCTCCCGTGCTGGGTGCTGCGCTTCTGGGCTCAGATCGTCTTGATCTCGGCAGCGCTGCTGAGGCCAAGATTCGTGCTGAGCTAACCGCCGAGCGCATCACCGATTTCGCTGCGGCTTGATAGTCACTCTCCCGGCAGTCACAGCGCCCAAGTCATAGTCCCATGTCGTAGCACTCTCGGTTGTGGGTTGAGCCCGACCCTCTGACAGACTTGACGATTGTCTGATCTAGTAGTATCTGCTATAGAGTTAAGGTAGGTAGTACTAGGTCCCCCAAGTTGTAAGGAGTTGACCATGAGCGGTTCTGGATTTTCTGCTGATGTTGTGGGGTCGCGGGTTGGTGTTGCATCTGTGAATCGCGGGGGGGCTTGGCTGTGAGCTTCGTGCGTCGAGGCTGGGGATCGGCCTTGCGTTTGGTGGTTGTGCTGTTGGTAGGGGTGTTGTTGGCATCTGTTTTGGGGTTTGTTGACTCTGAGTCTGCTGTTGCGCAGTCACCGCCGCCACAGGGGTCTGTGGATGGGCCGGTGGTTGCTGCTGAACGGCCGTTCAACACCGGCATAGAGACAGTTTTTAAGGTGCCGCGGAATTGGTCTTTGAATCCTGCTGGTATCCAGGTGGGTGACGATTTTCGTCTATTGTTTAAGACTTCTACAAGACGTAACGGTCTTTCAAATAATGTCGATGTTTTTAATGCTTATGTTCAGGCTGCGGCTGCTAGAGGTCATGGAGCGATTCGGGAGCATTCGTCATACTTTAGGTCGATAGTTGGCGTGTGGGGTGATAGCACGGATCCGGTCTCTAATGCAGAATTGCGGCGTGGTACTGATATTGAGGCTCCGATTTTTTGGCTGAACGGGCCTCGTGTTTCTCAGGATTATAGCACTACTGATGGTGTGGGTTTTAATGCGAATCGTTGGGAGAATTGGGGTTTGCCTGATCGCCGTAATGAGTTTGGGGCTCAGGCTGATAATGACTACCCGTGGACAGGTTCGATTAGTGTTGGTCTGGGCATTCAGGAAGGATCTAGTTGGTCTTTGAGAAACGATCCTAACGGTTCCGCATTTACGGGCGGTTATGATGGTGATGATACCGGCAGTCCAATGTCTATACAAGGCGAAACGCGAAATTTGACTGAGGAACATTCTTTTTATGCTATTTCGCCTGTATATCAAGTGACTTCCACGGTTGTGACGCCTGAGTTGCCTTCGCCTCTTGTTGAGATGGGGTCTGCTGAGTCGCCGGTGGTGCGTATTTTTTATTCGGGTGCCGATTCGATTGTTGAGGGTGGTTTAGCGTATTTTACGGTGTTTGCGCATCCTGCGCCAGCACGTCCGATTAGGGTGAATCTTGGGTTGTTGCATGACCTGGATTTTGGTGCAAGGTTGCGTAATGGTTCGTCGGTGTTGCTGTCGTCGTCTAGGTCTGCTGCTCAGGTGGTGGTAACGACTGTGGATGATAATGCTGATATGGATCTTAGTTTGCGGGGCAGGGATCTGTGGAATAAGGCTTTGGTTGATGCTGGGGCTGGGTCTTTTACGTTGGTGTTGTTAGAGGGACAGAGGTATCGGTTGGCACATAGCGATGAGGCACCGTCAGCGAAGCGTGTTCGTGTGACTGATAATGATAATGGTGCGCCTGAGGTGGTTGCTCGTCGTGCTCGTTGCCTTCAACTCACCGATAATCTATCAGATGCCCCTGCGGTGCTTTCTACTCGTGACTGTGTATGGCCACCTCCTGGGTATTCTGATGCGTATCGTTTCGTGGAGTTTGTGGCGAGTTCATCTGGGTTTACTCTAGGAGAGGGAGAATCGCGTGAGGTTGTGTTGACTTTTAGTCGCCGGACTTTGCTGACGCAACCGAATGATAGGATTCGTTGGCTACCGGATGCGGGTGCAGCTTCGTTTGTGAATATGGTTGTGTTGGGTAATGGCGTGTTGAATGATCATAATCAGGTGCGGGTGCGTGTTTCCGCGCGGCAAGTTGATGATCCGTTGCCGAATTCGGTGGTTGAGGCGACTAGACCATGGGGTTATAATAGGCGGTATTTGTGGAATGGTCAGGTACGGGTTTGGAGGCCTCACGTTGAGAATGTGACTGTTTCTGGTGTGTTTGCGTTGCGCCAACCGCGTTTCACCCCAAACACGCGTGCTATTGTTAACGGACGAGAGATTGACGATAGTTATCTTGACACTCCGAAACGCGTCTTTAGGGTGACGGTGTTGAACGATGATTTTAATGCTGACGCTGATTTTTATAGTATGAACGCGGATGCTAAGGCTTTGATCCTTGATATACGCAAAAATTTTGTTTGGTCTGGCGATCGAGCCAATATCACGCGTTGGCGGCGTGTGTTAGTGTTACTGAACGCTGCGTTGCATGGCAGTAATGAGCCTAACTGGCTGCCGATGACTTTGGCTGAAGCACGCTCATACGCGGCTCGGGGTGCTGGCTGGGAGCGTTGGCATCGGGTTGTGAACGTGCTTGAAGTGTTGGGTTTCCCAGAAGGCGTTAACAACAAATCTTTTGTGCCTCAGAGTCTGATCGCTGACGTGCGAAGCTACGCAGCAGAAACCAGTAAAGGTGCAGCGCATGTCACCCTCTGGAAACGCGTGCTGCTCGCGCTCGGCGAGCAAGTGTGGGGTGGTTTTACCGAGAGCCCTATTACCCTCACCGAAGCGCAAGGTTACGCTAACCAGTTCTCAAGCGTCCGCTGGGACCCAGTCGTGACCGCACTCACCATGCTGCAAACAGCACAAGCACAACCACAAAGCGAAAACACTGAGGTTGTGCCACGAAGCGAAAACACCGACGATACACAGCAAGAATCAAGCTACACGGTGCCTGCGCAACTGATCGCTGATGTGCGTGGTTACGCAGCTGAAACTGGTAACGGTGAAGCGCATGTGCATCGTTGGAAGCGAGTAATGCTCGCCTTCGGTGAGAGCGTGCCTGGCTTCACTGGCTCGCCTATGACCGCTGCTGAAGCACAAAGCTATGCAGACAAAGGTTGGACTCGCTGGAACCCGATCGTCACGGTGCTTACTGCGTTGCAAACACCGCAAACAACCCAGTCACAGCCGCAAAGCGAAAACACTGAGGTTGTGCCACAAAGCGAAAACACTGATGACACACAGCAGGTGTCAAGCTACACGGTGCCTGCACAGTTGATTGCAGCTGTGCAAAGCTACGCAGCAGAAACCATCGAAGGCACCGCGCACGTCACCCGCTGGAGACGAGTGTTGCTCGCGTTCGGTGAGACGGTCTCCGGGTTCACTGGCACGCCTATGACCGCTGCTGAAGCACAAAGCTATGCAGACAAAGGCTGGGCCCGCTGGGATCCGGTCGTCACCGCGCTCACCGCACTAGAAGCAAACCAACAACAATCACAGCAGCAGCCGTCTAGCGACCCGGCACCACCCGCAGATCCTGACCCCACACCCGTTGATCCTGTCCCTGTGCCTGCGGATCCTGATCCTGTGCCTGCGGATCCTGTGCCGGTGGTGACTCCTGTGGTTAGTGTCACTGCTGGTAATGCTGTCACCGAGGGTGGTGCTGCGTCGTTCACGTTGACGGCTAACCCTGCACCGGTGTCACCTGTTGATGTGACCGTGAACGTCACCGCTACCGGTGATTACGGTGTCACCACCGGCAACCGCACAGTAACTATCGCAACCTCAGGCACCGCCACGCTCACAGTTTCCACCAGCGGCGACAGCATTGATGAAGCCAACGGCTCAGTAACCGTCACTGTCGTAGATGGTGCTGCGTATGATCTGGGCTCATCATCGTCAGCAACAGTAGCCATAAACGACAACGACGACCCACCGCCGCCACCACCACCGCTGCCAGCGTCTGAGTTGCCGGTGTTGTCGATAACCGACGGATCTTTCACTGAAGGCAACAGGAACGGCTATTACATATTCTTTGTGACATTAAGCGAACCCGCTGCTAAACCAGTGCAAGTTCGTTACCGTGTTGAAACCACCGGCACTGGTGCTGGTCACGCCACAGGTGACATTGATTATGTGTCTGTGGGTTCGTCGATCTATTTCCGGCCTGGTATCACCCGCAACATCGGATTAGTGATCATCAACGACGACACCGACAAAGAACCCGACGAAACCCTGCGGATTGTGCTCACCAACCCACAAAACGCCCAAATCGGTAACAACGGCGAAGCCACCCTCACCATCAAAGACAACGACTAACCCCGAGCCCGTAATACTGTCTCATCAAGCATCCCATTCGCAACTGAGCGAATGGATGCTCGGGTCTTTTCAAGGGCCGAGCGCAGTTATAGGCACTACGTAGACCCCGTCGGGACGCTGGAAGGCGTAGCCGCTGGCTGTGATTACCATGAGAGCGACTGGGTCACTGGTTCTGTCTCGGTCAAGTTTTTGGTGCAGCTGCCACAACGCTTGTGCAGCCTTCTCGATAGCTGCTGCGCCTCCTAGCTTTATTTCCGCAGCGGCCCATGTGCCGTCATGGCGCTCAATGATCAAATCAACTTCTAGCCCATCACTGTCGCGGTAATGCGACAACGAGCAGCGGTTCGCTCGGCCGTAGATTTGCAGGTCGCGGATCACCATTGACTCGAAGAGCCGCCCCGCGAAGGACAGCTCTCGCATCAGGTGATCAACACTCACCCCCAGTGCTGCAGCAGTTAGCGACGGGTCTGTGAGATGTATCTTGGATGCTTGACGTACTTGCGCTCGCGAGGCGAGGTGTGGTCTCCAGGCAGGCACCTCTTCCACCACAAAAAGCCGTTTCAGCGCAGCCAGATAGTCGGCTACTGTGCGTCGCTCAAGAGGAGCTTCGCTGGGGGCAGCCGTGTCTGCCGCAAGCACAGTGTGTCTTACCTCAGTTGCGACATTACGAGCTAAGGAAACAAGTAACCTGCTCACACGCACGGGGTCACGCTCGGTTGCGTCCACCCTAGACACATCGGTGCGGCTGATCTCATCCAGATAAGCGCGTGCCGTAATTTGGGCAGTGTCCGCGTCGGCTTGGCGTATCTGGGGCCAACCACCGCGACACGCCAGAGCGAGCACATCGTTGAGTGCAAGTCCAGAGTCTGGCGCTGAACAGGTATAGCCTTCAAAGAGAGAGGCCAAAGATACGGCTCCGTCGGATTCCCCGCTTTCGAACAAGCTCATGGGTCGCATTTGAACTCGGATGATCCGCCCTGCGCCAGAGTGTCGGGTGATGTTGTCGGGCGGGTCGGCGGAGCCTGTCAAGATGAAGCGGCCAGCAGCGTTGTCAGCGTCACAAACTCGGCGCATCGGGTTCCATACCTGTGGCGCGAGTTGCCACTCGTCAAGAAGTTGGGGAGGCTCACCGTCAAGAATTGATGCTGGATGCATTCCTGCGTCCAGTGCAGCGCCGACGCTTTCGTCTAGGTAGACGGCGCTGCACGCAAACTTCCGTCCGGTCCATGTCTTGCCACAGGCACGGGGACCTTCGATCAACACCGCTGGCATGGCTTCAAGCGCTCGGTGCATCTCGTCGTCAACGATGCGAGGCAAGTATCCCTTAGGAGCAATCTGGTCAGAGATCATCATCACTGCTACTTTATCCTGGTGGTTTGGCTTCCAATAAAGTGGCGGTCACACCTCCCATAAAATGGCAGTCATATCTTCGCCATGGTCGGCTTCAGAACATCATCTCCGCCTCTTAGAGCGAGCCAAGTCATGGTGAGGATGCTTGAGGCACCACTATGTAGCCGTTTGAGTCTCCGAGCGTTTCCCAAGTGTCGTTGCTGATCCATGCAAGCCATGCGGCCATAGCGCAGGTGAGTCCGTCAAGTTGATCTTCTAGATGTTTGAGCGCGGCACCTTTGGCACATTCCACGGTTTCTGGTGAGAGTGCGTGACGGACTGCGGCGTTGTTGAGCACGTTGGGTGCTTCGCTTTGCACGAGTTGGCGTAGGTGATTTTGATACTGCTTCAAGATGTTGCGGCGATAGGCGACGCTACGGCCTTTCTTGGCTTTGTATGGGAGCCGTTGCGCCAGATTGAACAGGCGAACGTGAATCGTGTGCGGGTAGACCTCAAAAGCGACACGACAGTCGCCGGTATCTTGCCCTAGTTGCCCTAGTTGCCCGCGGCGCGCACAACCGTGAAGGTTCTGTCCGAAACAGTCGCCGGTATCTTGCTCTAGTTGCCCTGGTTGACCTGTTTGACCTGCTTGCCCGAGTTGATCTAGTGCGGCTGGGTCAAGCGTGAACCCGCGTTTTTGAAGAGCGACTCCGAGATCGATCCCGGCTGTGCGTCCTTGGCGCACCGCCTCGTGTGCGGAGTGAGCCGATGCTTTGTGGCGGGCGAACTGGCGGGAGATTTCCTGCTCTGCCCAGCGTTTTGGTGTGTAGAGCAAGGGCGCGTCAATGGCGACGATGACCCTTCCCGGTGTTGCGGCGATCTCGTCTGCGAGGTCTTGGGTGCTCCGCACGGCCGCTTCAAGTTTGCAGCAGTTGAGGTCTGTGGAAGTTTCGCCTTCAAGCTGGCATATACCGCTGTTGTTGCTGGTCGTCCAGGCCAGGTCGATACCTATGAAGGTTGACACGAAGCTTTGTTAGCACACCAGCCCTTATTCACGCAGGTTTGCGAATGAGAGGCCCAGCAAGCGTCACGACGTTGCAACTAGCTGGCTTCTGGTGTTGTGGTGTTGGGGGGGGGGGGTGGTGTTTGGAGCCCGAGACAGGAATCGAACCTGCGACCTGCTGTTTACAAGACAGCTGCTCTGCCGAACTGAGCTACCCGGGCCGGATACGCCGTGAGTGGGCGACGAAAGCCAATCAAAATGATGGCATCCAACCCACATGATAACTGCTTGATACAATCCAGCGCCCCAGCCCCCACAAAACCCAGCCTCACTAAGCCATTCCTGCAGCGTGCCGATTTTGCCCTTAAGTTGGTCGCAACGCTCCGAACACAGAAGCAAGATCGCAGAACTTGTCGTAAGGGTCTCCTATGCTCAGGCACTGTGAGGCCTCAGGGAAAATGAAGCGGCCATGACTAAAACTGGTAGCGGGGTGGACGACCTTCTGACCCTTGCAGACGCACTCAACGCCGAACTGGAGTCAAGCAACGGGAGGGGCGTGCGGTCAGCGCGAGGACAGTTCACGACCCCGTCATCAGCCGCCCGCACAATGGCTGAACTAGTGGACTTGAGACGCTCCCTAACGGTCGTGGATCCTGGTGCTGGAGCGGGAGCGTTGATGCTGGCCCTAGTGGCCTCTGCCATCAAGAACGGAGCGGTCGAGCACTTATCGGTGGACTTAGTGGAGACTGATCCTGGGGCTTTGGCTCTGTTGGAGACAGCCACTCGGGAAGCGCATCTTGCAGCAGAGGCATACGGAGTGAAGCTCACGACTCGGATAGTTAACCAGAACTTCTGCGACGGATATGACGAATACGACAGATATGACGAATACGACAGATATGACGAATACGACGAATATGGGAGATGCGGGAGGAAGGGTGTCGGCTCGTTCGATGCTGTCATCGTCAATCCGCCTTACATGAAGTTGGGCTCAAGCGATCCTTGTCGGACCGTGATCGCAGAACGTCACGGAGTGGACTGCCCAAATCTGTATGCAGCGTTCCTCACGACCGCGATGGAACTACTGCGCGCCGACGGACAGTTGGTTGCGATCACGCCGAGGTCTTTCGCTAACGGCTTGTATTTCTCGGATTTTCGCCGCTATCTAACGGACAAGGCTTCTTTTCGTCATGTGGTGCTCTTTGACCGCCGTGACCGAGTGTTTGAGTCTTCGTCGGTGCTTCAAGAGACCGTGATCTTTTCGATGCGAAAATCAGCACCCAAAGAGGGTGATTGCGTCAGAGTCGAGACTCGACTTGACCACATTTCGGAACCGCTCAAGGTGCATGATGTGCCGCACCACAATGTTGTTCAGCTTGATGATCCTGCACGGTGCATTAACCTGCCGGGCAGCCCCGACATGTTGTGGGCCGCTGAACAGATAGCGGCATTGCCAGCTGACCTCAAGTCTCTGGGATTGACTGTCTCAACCGGCCCGGTCATTGATTTCCGGTGCCGGAACTACCTTGTGGCAGCACAGGCAGAAGGGTCGGTTCCGTTGATCTACCCGACAAATCTCAAACAAGCCCGTGTGAAGTGGCCTGTTGAGGCGCGTAAACCGCAGGGCTTTCTGGTTTTGTCTCAGACCCATCGGTGGCTGTTCCCGAACGGGTTCTATGTGCTTGTGAAGCGTTTCACTGCTAAGGAGGAGAGGCGGCGTGTCGTGGCTTGCGTCTATGAGCCTGTTGACGGGTACGACCAGGTGGCTTTTGAGAATCATGTCAACGTCATTCACCGAGACCATGGGCCGCTACAAAAGTCCGAGGCGGAGAGTCTTACAGAATTTCTCAACAGTGACCTCGTTGACATTTACTTCCGCATGTTTAGTGGCAGCACTCAGGTAAATGCCACCGATCTTCGCCGACTACGGTTCCCGCAAGTGTGCAAATCACATCGTCTTAGGCTGTTCGACGCTGAATCCGAGGACTTGCGTCTCCAGCATCACAGAACCAGCTAAAGCGACAAGTTGTCATGGATAGTTCAGCCTCGGTAAGTGAATGTCAGTGGCTGCTTCGCAACCTGGGTTTCGATCGCGAGCGTTACAACGAGCGTTCAGCGCTGGTACTGCTGGCACTTCTCGGTCTCAAGCCCAATGATGCTTGGCTGAGTCCGAAGCCTTGACGCTGCGAACGGTCGAGATCATGGGATGGATTCGTGACCATTGGGACGTGGACTACAAGCCGAACACTCGTGAGACGATCAGACGTCAGACACTTCATCAGTTTTTGCTGGCTCACTTGGTGATCGAGAACCCTGATGAGCCATCCCGGCCCATCAACTCGCCAAGATGGTGTTATCAGGTGACAGCGGAAGCACTACATCTCATCCAATCTCACGGAACTGAAAGGTTTGCGCGCAATCTGCGACGGTATATGGCTGAGCGTCCGGGCCTTGAAGCGGCCTACAAGCAGCAGCGAGACTTACTGAAGATTCCCGTCAAGTTGCCATAAGGCACTGAGGTCAACCTGTCGCCGGGAGGACAAAACCCGCTCCTAAAGGCCATGGTTGAAGAGTTCTGTCCGAGATTCACTCCAGGAGGCTTGGTGCTCTACATTGGAGACGCAGGCGACAAGTTTCTTACCTTCGATAAGGAGGCTTTGGAACTTTTGGGTGTCTCCGTTGATGATCACGGCAAAATGCCGGATCTCATCGTTCATATGGAAGACCGCAACTGGATCGTTCTGCTGGAAGCAGTCTCCACGCACGGACCAGTAGACAGCAAACGTCAGACCGAACTCAAGAAGATCTTCGGTAGCTGCATGTCAGGGCTCATCTTTGTGTCATGTTTTCCTGATCAAGCAACCATGAAGCGCTATATAACTGACATAGCTTGGGGAACTGATGCTTGGACTGCTGATCAACCGACACATCTTATCCACTTCAACGGAGAGAGGTTTCTAGGACCCGATAACAACTGAGATTCATAGTTCACCATCGTTGCTGCGCTGTTTGGCGTGAGTGGTGTGACGCAAGGAACGGTTACGGGCGGGTTGGGTTGGTTATAGGCGTGGTGTTGTTGGGGCTATCGTTAGTTGATAATGAGTTTGCGAGTGGCGTTGGTGACGGGGGCTGGCTCTGGGGTGGGTCAGGCCGCCGCAATGGCGCTAGGGGCTGACGGATGGACGGTAGTGGCAGCCGGTCGCCGGTTGGATCGTCTGGCCGCCACGGTGGAACTCGTGACCGAAACTGGAGGCTCGGCGGCGGCAATAGCAGCAGACGTGGCCGACTCAGAGTCGGTTGTAGCTCTCTTTGAACGCATCCAACACGACCACGGACGTCTTGATCTGCTGTTCAACAACGCCGGAACAAGATCACCGGCTGCAGCGGTTGATGAGATCAGCCTCGAAGACTGGCAGCGGGTGATTGATGTGAACGTGACCGGATCATTCCTATGCGCTCAAGCTGCGGTCGCGATGATGAAAGCCCAGCAACCTTCTGGAGGCCGCATCATCAACAACGGCTCAATCTCGGCACAGGTTCCGAGGCTTTACACCACGCCCTACACGGTCACCAAACACGCCATCACAGGCCTCACCAAATCGTTGGCGCTAGAAGGGCGAGCCATCGGCATCACCTGCGGCCAGATCGACATCGGCAACGCTCGCACCGACATGACCGCCAAGGCGAGCAGCGGCATCCACCAGGCCGACGGAACGCTGGGCGTGGAACCCACCTTCGACGCAGCACATGCTGGACGTGCGGTGGCCTACATGGCTAGCTTGCCCGCCGATACCAACGTGCTGTCGATGACTGTCATGGCCAATGAGATGCCTTTCATCGGCCGCGGCTAAGGCGTATTACTCAACCTCACAACCAAGCCGCAAGACCAAGCCAACCAAGCCGCAAGGCCGAGCTGCCTCCGTCCACAAGACATTCAGCCAAACTGTCTCCTAGGTGCTAACTGTGCCTCTGCCATGCCAGCGACTGGAGCCGCCCACAAAAACACCCAGCCAAACTGTCTCCTGGGTATCTATGGCTCTAACGTCTGAACTGTGGATCAGCTAAGCGCAGCGTCTTCGTCAGCAGGTCGCGCTGAGACGCTGAGCGAGCAGCAGGCCAGCAAACTTCTGACACGCAGACTGACTCAGCGCATCGGCGAGCAGGGGCCGATTCCGGTGTCGGAATACCTGCTGACTTGCCTCTACGACCCCGAAGCTGGCTTCTACATGCGCTCCGGCGGGGGTCGGCCCGGTGGACGCTCGGGCCATTTCCTGACCGCTCCCGAAGTGGGGCCGCTATTCGGGGAAGTGCTGGCTCGGGCGCTGGATTCGTGGTGGAGTGAACTGGGCGAGCCCGACCCCTTCACGGTGATCGACTGGGGTGCTGGGCCGGGCACTCTGGCCCGCTCGCTGCTCGCTGCCGAGCCTGCCTGCGCCGCTACGGGTGCGCTTCAACTAGTGCTGGTGGAACTGTCGCCCGCACAGCGAGCCCTACATCCGGCAGCACCCGATCCGCCGTCGCAGTCGTCATCGCCGCAGTCATCATCACCACCACCACCACCGCCGTCGTCATCGTCAACGCAGTCGCGGCTACTGTCGTCGCCGGAGCCGCGGCCACTGGTTGTGAGCGTGTCCACGGTGGCGGAAGCGCTGCCACGCGGGGTGTCGGCGGGAGTGGTGTTGGCCAACGAATTGCTTGACAACCTGCCTTTCGATGTGGTCCGGCGCGCTAGCCACGGCTGGGAAGAACTGCGGGTCAACGTGCAGGATCGGCACAACAGCTTCGCATTGGTGGCTGTTTCTGCAGCCGAAGAACTGGTGGCTGGCTTGCCCGAAATGGAGGTCGGTGCCCTAGTCCCGGTGCAGCGAGCGGCGCGGCGCTGGGTAGCTGAAGCCCATCGCCTGTTAGGAGTTGGCCGGATAGTCGCCTTCGACTACGGATCAACCACCTCAGTCCTCGCCCAACGATCAAACCCGCTGCCTATCTCGGCTGAGCCTTTGAGTCAGACAGCCAAGCGTCAGACAGCCAAGCAAGAGAGCTCAAGCCCGCCATTACAGCTATCCAACCCGCTGACTGACGTTGCTTGTAACTGGGGTTGGCTGCGAACTCACCGCCTCCATCAAAGCACCGCATCCTGGTTGAGCAACCCGGGCTTATGCGACATCACCTCCGATGTGGCTTTCGACCAAGTGCAAGCCGATCATCAAGCCGAAGTCTGCACTCAAGCAGAGTTCTTGCGAGCCCACGGAGTCGACGAACTGGCAGACGAAGGGCGAACCGTGTGGAGCGAACGGGCTGCTGTCGGTGATCTCAAGGCTCTCAAAGCCCGCAGCCGGGTGAGAGAAGCCGAAGCGCTAACCGACCCTAAAGGTCTAGGTGCTTTCACCGCGCTGATCTGGACGGTCTGACGCTCTGATAGGCATCCCGAGACACCGCCTTCGCAATGGGCTCGCTTGGAGAGCGCTCCGCAGTCTGACCGACGGCAGTTCTCGGTGGGCTCAGTTTTGATCGTTACCGAATTCCCAGGCCGCTATCTCCGCCATCTGCTCGCCGAGCAGCGCCACGGCCGTCTCAAATAACTGCTTGCCCTCGCGGGCGTTGGCACCGGTCGGATCACCAATATGACCGTCAGGCCCAAAATCGTTGGACAGCCATCCGAACGACGCCATCCCGCCGAAGCGCACATAGCGGTTTGCGGCGAGACGCTCCGGCACGGCTCTTCGCGCCTTCTCAAGATGAACAAGCTCAGGTCGCAGATGCATAAACACTGAGGTTTCCTCATGGCCGCCGTGGATACCCATACCCATCTCTGAGTCGGGCGATGCTCCACCCTGATCGGCTGGCACAAACGGATGCACCAGAAAGGTCATCAGACCGTGCGCCAAGCGAACCTCGCGACAGGCCACGTTGAGCAGCGCCGAATTGCCGCCGTGACCGTTGAGAAATACCAGCCGGCGTGCCGCGGTGGCAGCCACACTGCGGCCGATGTCGTCCAACACAGCTAGCAGCGTCTGAGCCGATAGCCAAAGGGTGCCCGCCGACCAGGCGTGCTCATTGGACTTCGATATCGACAAGGTGGGCAGCAGCCACAGGTCATGGGCATCGCCGTGCTCAGCCACAAGCGCAGCAGCCGACTCATGAGCGATCACATGATCCACCGACAGCGGCAGATGCGGACCGTGCTGCTCCACTGCGCCGATGGGCTGCACGATCACCGCCGACTCGGTGATCTGTTCAGCGATCTCGGGACCAGACAGGTCTTCTAAGCGCCGACCGCGCTTTCGTCCTTGTGAAGCCGCGCCGCTCACAGAGACCTCCTAGTACCCCAAGTGCTGCTCATGGTGCTGTTCATGGGGTTTTCACGGTAGCGGACTCCAGAACGACACGGAGCCCAGGCCGAGGCTGGAGACTTCTCCCACACTGTCAAGGCGTGACACCGAAGCGAAATCGAAACCGCCTGGCCGGGTGACACTGTAGGTGATGGCGTTACTGTCGGGCGACCAGACCCGGGGAGTTTCGTCGTATTGATCGGCGAACGGCAGATAGTTGCGCAGGAAGTTGGCGCTTGGTGTGAACTGGGCTAACTCCAGCGACTCGTTGCCGTCCCAGACATGCCAAGCCATCAGGGCATCAGCTTCCGTCGGGGCGATGGTCGCCATTAGCAGACGCTGCCCGTCAGGGCTCCAGTTCACCCACAGACCTGGGCTGCTCAAAGCTTGAGTTCGCTCACCGGTCTCCAAGTCAAGAATCTCAACAGATCCCTGGATTCGAGCCTGAGCGGCGGCTGCGGTTTGTGTTGATGCTGTACTCTGTGCCGCTGCTGCAGTCTGGACTTCTGCTGCTGCAGTCTGGACTGTCAATGCTGCGGTCTGTGTCGATGCTGCACTCTCGGCACCGCCCACTGGCAAGGTTGGAACCCCCGGCTGTGCGGGCTGTGTGCGTTGTGAGGCTTGCACGAAAGCTAGTGCCACTCGATCACCGTCTGGGTGAACCGTCATGGCGGTCAGATCTTTAGCTGAACCCAAGTCAGTGACGGTGTCGTCGGCAAGGTTGCGCTGCAGTAGTCGTTGCTGCACAAGATCGGCACCGCCTTCGGTGTTGCTAGTTTCGCTTGCGGGTGCTTCGCCCACGTAGAGGAATGCGTCCTGGCCGGGCACCCAGGCCGCAGCCTGAAATCCAGAACCGGCTGTTCCCAGTTCCTTGTAATTGCCTAGCTGATCGGGATCATCAACAAGCCATAGCTGCGATCCGATATGCACCAGCAGACGCTGCCCGCCGGGCTCCCAGGCGATGAAGACGCTGCTTCCAGTGATTGCGTCGGGCGAAGTTGGCGTTCCTGTCGCATTAAGAATGTCCAATGCTGTTCCGCCGCCCGAGCCTGAGCCCAGCGCCGCCAGCCGAGTGCCGTCGTAGTTCCACGAGTAAAAGAAATAGGGTCGGCGTGCCGCAACGTTGGTGAGTTCACCCTCGGGCACGTCTAGCACCGCAACTTGGGAGGTGCCTCTTCCAGGATCTGTGAAAGTTGCTGCCAGTTTGGTGCCATCGCGTGACCAGGTCGGCTGCGTAACGATGTAATCGTCACCGAACTGGGCCACGCTCTGCCCGTTCGGGGTCAGCAAACTCAAACCGGTCGTGCTTGTGGTGACGATCAGGCCACGGCTGCGACTTGATTGCGCTGATTGCGCTGGCCTAGCCTCAGCGGGTTCTGTTTCTGGTGTTGGGTTGGGTGTTGGTTCTGATTCTGGTGTTGTTGGCAGTGGCGGCAAGGTGGTGCCGGTGCCTCCAGACGTGGTGTCAGCGGGTTCGGGTTCTGGGTTTGGGTCTGGGTCTGGCCTAGTCTCGGCGGGTTCTGTTTCTGGGTTTGAGGGTTCGGGTTCTGCTCTCGGTATTGCTGGCAAGCTCGGCGAGGTGGTGCTTTCGGCCGCGGGCACCGAGACACGTTCCGGCGCTGATGAGCAGGCTGCGACCACCCAGACACACAACGTCAGCGCTGCAAGCTTCTGGCCTCGCCATCTTGTAGCCGCCCGACTCTGTGATGCACAAAAGCCCACGTTGCGAAGCGTAGCTTTCAAGGCCGAAATGGGTGGCGGCGAAAGCTGGTGAGAGCACAATGCCAATCGGGAGAACGCCGCTGAGAGAGGGTCAATGAGTCCCACAGCGTTGATTGTGGCCGGTGTCGCCGGTCTTGTTGTTGGCCGGGCGGGTCTGCTGCTTGCAGATCGATTTACTGTGCCGAGGTCCCGCAGGCGCATTCCGCTACAGGAAGCAGTCACTGCTTTGGCGGTTGTGGCGGTGGCTGCTCGTTTCGATGCGGGATGGGAGATGCTGCCTCCGCTGGTGGCCGTGGTGTCGCTGATCACGCTTTCGGCGGTGGATTTTCGCTCATATCGCCTGCCTGACCTGCTCACTCTGCCGTCAATCGGTTTGAGCCTGGTTGCTGTGGCGGCGCACGCTGTGGCTGTCGGACGGGTTTCGGTGATGTTCACGGCGCTGGCAGTGGCGCTGAGTCTGGGAGTGGTGATGTGGGGGATGCACAAACTGCGGCCTGACAGCCTCGGCTTCGGTGATGTGAAGCTTGCTCCACTTCTCGGATTGCATCTCGGCTGGGCAGCATCGACGGATTCCGATCAGGGTTGGACCTCTGCGGTTGTGCTTACGGCCGAGGCACTATTGGTGAGCAGTTTGATCGGGCTGGCGATGGGTTTGGTGCTGGGGATGCTGCGCCGCCAAAGCGTTGATCCTGATAGCCGACAACGGCTGCGTGACACTGTGCTGCCGTTCGGCCCTGCGCTCGCCGCAGGCACCATGATTGCAGTCTTCTACACCAGCCCGCTTCTGGCCTGATCAACTCTGATCCGCTCTGACCGATTCGGGACTGCCGGATCCATCATTGCCCCTCATTATTGCCCCTCATTTCTGGTCGCATCAGGGCAGCAGAATCCCCACAATTGCTAACCAGCGTCGCTAGTGGCCGTGCGGCAATCAAGCCTTCGGCGTGCTGGTTCGCTCGCCTGTGAGTCTTTGGTGCATCCGCGCGCCGGGTTCTCTCCGTATTAATAAATGACAAGTAGTTGATGGCACTTAATTAATCACCCTCTGCAACTTTTGGAGACAGTTAATGTTGAACAAATCTTTTCGGATCCTGTGCGTTGTTGTGGCTCTGTCGCTCGTGGCGGCGGCTTGTGGCGACGATGACGAAGAGAGCACTGAAGCTTCGGCAACATCCGAGACGACCACTCCCGAGCCTGAGCCTGTTCCCGAGACGACTGTTCCTGAGTCTGAGATGATGGATGATCCCGAGCCTGAGATGATGGATGAGCTTGGGACGATTGTGGATGTGGCTGTTGCTTCTGGGGCTTTCCCGACTCTTGTTGCGGCGGTTGAAGCTGCTGAGTTGGTAGATGTTTTGAGTGGTGAGGGGCCTTTCACAGTGTTCGCGCCGACTGAGGAGGCTTTTGTGGCGGCGCTGGAAGCGTTGGAGCTCTCGGCTGCTGAGCTGCTGGCCAACACCGAATTGTTGACTTCGGTGTTGGCTTATCATGTGTTGCCTTTGGCTGCTCCAGCGGAGTTGGTGGTCACTCTTGATGGTCAAAGTGTGGCGACTGTCGGAGGTGCTGAGGTGTTGATTGGTGTGGACGGTGGCACGGTCATGGTCAATGACGCGACCGTGGTAACTACCGACATTGAAGCCTCCAACGGCGTGATCCATGTCATCGACACCGTCCTTTTGCCACCTGCGAGCTAGTAATCGCATTCCAGTTCCCCCAAATTCGGCGGGTGGGCGGCATTCTCGGACTCCTCCACAGTCCGGCCGTCTGCCCGTCGGAACCTTGCGTGTCGTCGCGCTCGGCTGCACTTGATCAATATCGCATCACTCGCCGTCGTTATAGTCGTGTAGTGGTGAGCCGTGGGAGCGAGCAGATTGAGAGCATTGAGAAGGCTTTCGCTCGTGGCGACGAAGGTGCCCTCAAGGCGGCCTACCAGTGCTACAGCAGCCTCGTCTACACCTTCTGTTGTCGAACCCTCGACGAGAGCCGCGCCGAGGATGTGATCCAGGAAGTGTTTATCAGTGCTTGGAAGAGCCACATGCGATATGAGCCCGCCCGAGGATCGCTGGCCGGTTGGTTGATTGCGATTGCCAAAAATCGGATCATCGACAATGTCCGGGCCGAGCAGCGACACAGTCTTCGTCGCGCTGACGCTGATATCAATAACGTTGCTGCCAATAACGCTGCTGCTGATAACGCTGCTGCTGATAACGCTGCTGCTGATAACGCTGCTGTCGCCGTGGATGACACTTTCGTAGAGGCCCGTGTTGATGCCATCGCAGACCGCCTGCTGGTGGCGGAAGCTCTGCGCTGTCTTTCTGATCGGGCTCGCCAGGTTGTCACGATGCACTATTTCGATGATCTCACCCTTCGTCAGATAGCCGAAACGACCGGTCAGCCCCTCGGCACGGTGAAGAGCGATCTGCGTCGCGCTTTGGCTCGTTTCCGTCAGCAGTTGGAGCCGAAACATGGATGACCGTCACAAGTCGCGAAGCGATCGTGCCCGGCGAAGCGGTCACAACCAGCGCAGCACTGCTGAGATCGAAGCTCTGCTGCGCGATGTTGAGCCTGCGGACCTGCAACTGCTAGAGCCCCCAGAGCACACCTGGATCGCGATTGAGTCGGCACTTCAAACCGCCGCCGATGAGCGCAGCAACGCAGGTGATCGCAGCTACACAGGTGAGCGCAGCAACATCGTGTCGATCAGAGAGCGTCAACGGGTTCGGAGAAGGCTTGCAGTTGGCATTGCGGCTGTGCTGGTTGTCGTCGTAGCGGGGGTGGCAGCTTTGCTGCTGGCTCGCAGCGACTCGTCTGAGGTGGTGGCATCCGCAACGCTCGCCTACGATCCCGAGCAATTCGACATGAGCGGTGCCCAAGCCCGCGCCAACACAGAACTTGTGCGTGACAGCGGCGAGCACAGCATCGTATTCGTGGACGCAGAGCTGCCTGATCCTGAGGCTGATGCCGATCTCGAAGTGTGGCTGATTCGTCCCGATGCCTCCGGCAACGTTGCTGATCTGGTGTCGCTCGGAGTTATTGATCCGGCTGATCCAGGCCGTCTCGCGGTGCCAGCGGGGTATGACCCGAACGCGTATTTCGTCGTGGATATAAGCATTGAGCCCCGAGACGGTGATGCCTCTCACTCTGGACGAACCATCCTGCGCGGCCCGCTGCAAGACACCTAAACGCGCAGAAGCCAAACAAGTCCTAAAGCTAAAAGGGGCTGAAACCCAAACGGTTGCGTATCGACACCAGCTCCCCGAGGTGGTTGTAGCCATGGCCGACAGCGCTCCACTGAAGGAACCAGGCCGCAGGCTTGCCGTCCCACATCGCATAAAGCCAGTCGAAACGGTCTTCGGGCGTGCCAATGGCTTGCAGAGCAGAAGCCGTGTCGGGGTGGCTGTTCATTTCGGGCAGCCCATGGCTGCTGAGCCAGTCGGTGGTGGTATCCAGCACCGCTAAGGCATAACCGCCGACAGCCTCAGGATCAAGCACCTCGGTGAGTTCACAGTCCTCGCTCTCGGCCAAGCCCCGCCATAGGTTGTCGGTCACACCCAGCCGGTCGGTCCAATCTTCGACAACGGCAGATGCCCCGACCCGAAGAGCGCCGTTGACGGCTAGGTCATGATGACGAGCCAGATGCCATAGCACGTAGCTGGGAGCGATTCCTCCTCCGTCGGCCCGCTTGAGCAACTGCTGCGAGGGGATCGTTTTGAGCACTCCGCCTTCGAGTCGTGCCCGCAGCGCCTTCAAATCGTTGATGATCCAACTGCACAAATCCATGATTACCTGCTCTCGTTGCTCGATTTCTATTGTTTGACTTCTATTGTTTGACTTGGACAAGGCCAGCACTGGGAGTCCAGCCTTCGATCAGCAAAGCGTCGTCAGCAACTCGCACAAGGGCAACCCGCCTGATCCGAGCCACGAACAACTCCATGAGCGACGGGTCTTCAATCGGGTGGTGGTGCCCGGCCACGAACTCCGCCTGCTGGGCGGAGTCCGCCGCAACAGCAACACCGCTGATTCGGGCGTCACCTGCGGGCAGATGTTCTGAGTCGAGTGCGCTGTGCAGAGCGAAGCGAGGGTCATGATGCAGGTCTTGGGCCTTGAGCGATCCTGGGGTCATGGCCAGCCAAAGATGCCCTGAGCGGATCGGCGCTTCCATCCCTGACAGTCTCGGTGAGCCGTCAGGTCGCAGGGTGCCCATCACCACATGGCGATGGCTTTCCATTCTGGAGCGCACCCGCTGAGCCAGATCACCGGCAGCTTGTTCAAAGTCGGTCCATGTCACAGTCCCGGCTGTTGTGCCTGCATCGCCGCTTGCATCTGAGTTCATGCCATGCCTCAAGCTTTCATCCATATTGCTAATGCCGCCCAGTCGCCCGTATTGCCCAGTCGCCCGTGTCGCCCAGTTGCCCAGATTGCCCAGTTGCCCAGATTGCCCAGTCGCTCACGCCGCCAATCTAGGCCAGTTCTACCGTCGGCTCCCAGTTTGGGGTTTCTGCACGGCTCAGGGCTGTCGCTAAAGTTCTGGCGGTGCGTTTCGTGTTGCTGCAGTCCCATCCTCAGCCGTCGGATTGCTTGAATGTCACGCTGTTCAATCGGGTGGTGGATGCCCTGAAGGGCTCAGGCCACGAGGTTGATGTCGTTCGGATTGCTCAGGGCGAGTCGATTAGCGCGTTGAGCGTGGTGGGTGCTGAAGGCTTGATTTTGGTGTATCCCACATGGTGGGGCGGATTGCCAGCACCTCTTTTGGGCTGGGTGCAGCGAGAGCTTTGCGACTGGATTGACGGCACCGCCGAGGCGGCTGCCTCGCCGTTGCGCACCGTGCGCCACCTGATAGCGGTAACCACACACGGATCACCAAAAAGGGTCAACTGGCTTCAAGGCCAGCCGGGGCACCAACTACTGCACCGCACCATCACGCGACTGTGCGCGCCACGAACAAAGCTGCGCTGGCTTGCGCTGTATGGACTTGATCAGCGCTCCACCGAGAGCATCTCTGCTTTTGTAGACCGCACCGCCAAAGAGTTAGCAAAGCTATAAATCACCGACACCAGCCGCCAGGGCCGTCCAGCATCATCATCGCCCCGCCCGCCACCGCTTGCTAGAGATGGTTGTTGAGGCATGTCATGGCGTGTGGAGTCGGTGAGTCCCCCGCTAAGCCGTTGCTTGTGTTGTCCAGCCAGCGGGTCCTGTCGTCGGGCTCTTTTTGACCAACAGGGCTTCGCCCAATCGTTGGGCAAAAAGCCCCGCCGCCACCCACCGGCTTAGCTGCTGCCCTAATCTGGTTATGGCTCTGGCCGAATCTGATTGCCTGCTCTTGACTTAGTTCGGCGTTCACCACAGTGTGGCTGGGGCTAGGTCGTCTCTGACTCTTCTGCTCCTTTCTTCTTGGTTTTCTTTGCTGACGGCTGGGTCTCTGGCACTGCTACCTCTGCCTCCCGTTCGAGCAGCTGAGCCTGAGTTTTTGGTGTTGCTGTCTTTGTGTCTTCTTTGACTAGCCAGGCTTGAGGCTCGCTTTTTGGTTTTGGGTTTGCCGCGCGGGCTCGGGTTCGGGTGCTGTGGGCTGGGTCTCTGGCTCTGGCTCTGGTTCTGGTTGGGCTTGTTCTGTTTGTTTTGGTTTGGGTTGGTGATCGTTTGGGGTGTGGTGGTGGGTCTGGTGCGGGTTCGGGGTGTTGGTTAGTGGTGTGGGCTGGTCCGTATTGGGGTTGTAGCGCTGGGTTGTTGTTGGGTGGGTGCAGGGTGTGGTGGCCGTTGGTGTGGGTTTGGATGTGCCAGTTGTGGTGATGGATTTTGTGGTGACAGTTCCAGCAGACCATCACCATGTTGTTGACGCTGGTTTCTCCGCCTTGTGAATAGGGGATGATGTGATGGGCTTGACATATGGCGGGTGGTGCTCCGCAGTGGAAGCAGCCTCCGTAGTCGGTGAGAAGTGTTTGCCATTGGCTGTTGGTGACTGTGCGTCGTGATCTGCTGCGCCAGATCGCGTCTCCGCAACGGTCATACACCAATCCTGTCCATCGCGCATTGCATGACAGTTCTTCGAGCACCGCTGTAGGTAGCCGGGAGCCGTCTGAGAGTTCAGTGATTAGTTCACCGGTGGCATCGTCAACGTGCGCGACAAGCGTGATGTCAGCTACCCAACCCCCACCTGCGCTGCTGGACTGAACGCCGTCATCAGTGGTGCTTGCATCGTTGCCGGTTGCTGCCCTATCGGGTGCAGCCTCCTCACCGCCGTCGAATACTGCATCTACTGTCTGAGCATCGTGATCAGTAGTGCTTGCATCCTTGCCGGTTGCTGCACTACCGTTTGCAGCCTCCGCAACGCCGCCAGTTCTGGCATTTTGACCGTCGCTGATTCTGCTGTTGGGGTTTGCGGTGTTGTGATCTTTGCGGGCTCCACGGCTGCTGGCGCTGGCACTTGAGATGGTGGTGGTGGTGTGGTCTAGGGCGTCGGCCATGCATTGCGGGAACTTGCGGCGTTGAGCTTTTGGGAGTCGCTGATCTTTGTCGAACAATTTCTCAGCGAGGTGTCTGATCCGGTTTGAGATGCGTGTGCCGGTGATCTTGTCGAACTCGCCGTGCATGGCGATCATGCCGTTTTCAGCGTCATAGAACTTCAAATATCGTCTATCATGTTGTCGCGCATACTCAGAAGCGCCGTTGTCTGCTTGCTGGCTGGTGATCCAACGCTGCGCAGCATTTTTGAATTGTTCAGGCCGCATAGAGCCTGCTTGCTGCAACAACAGAGCGTCTCCGGCTACCGCAGCAGCACCGGTTTTGGTGATCGCGTCAGCAAGCCTGCGTGCGTTAGCTGACGGGACTTCTCCAGCTTGCACCGCGTCACACAACTTCGGGACTTTACGCAATGCTTGCGCGGTTTTGACTTGGTTATGAGCTTCACCTTGCGACAATCCAGCAGACACCGCCAGTATTTCAGTGCCACCGTCGCCGTGTTGTTCACGAGCGGCGATCAACTCCGCAGCGGCGGTCTGAAACGCTGTGCCAGCAGCCATAAACACCCGTGTCTGCTCCAGTGCGTCACGCAGTTCCGCAGAAGCCACATCACCAGCATGCACCGCAGCGAGCATGCGTTTGGTGGCTGCGACTGCTTGTTGAGCGTCTCCTAAGATCATGAACAACAGTATAGATTAAGGGTATGACAAGAAGACCTAGCTCCAGCAAAAAATCATGTTGTTGAACAAAATTTGCTGAGGCCGTGCGGCCGTAGAGCAAGCCGATTCTGAGGGACCTCTCACAGCTAACACCGAACCCTCACCTCATCTCGCTAACACCGCTAACACCGCTAACCCCGAACCC
Organism: Candidatus Aldehydirespirator catecholifindens; assembly: GCA_028283245.1. Taxonomy (GTDB): domain Bacteria; phylum Actinomycetota; class Acidimicrobiia; order Acidimicrobiales; family Aldehydirespiratoraceae; genus Aldehydirespirator; species Aldehydirespirator catecholifindens. The sequence goes on from JAPYNU010000046.1 coordinate 39,957, forward strand.
TCACCTCGCCCAGCGATTTTGCATTGGAGCACGTCTTCGCCCTGGGATGGGTTCCCCTCAGCTAACCCCAGATTCGACTCTCACCCCACCATCCCCGGCCCCGAAACCCACCCCAGCGAACCCGAGCCCAAACGCGAAGCAGCACTTTGAGTGGTGACGTTCTAGCGGCTTGCTCGACTGAAATGCTCGACTTAACTGGTCAGCTTTGCTGGTTAGTTTTGTTACGCGGAGGGTGTGGGATTTGAACCCACGGAGGCTCTCGCCTCACACGCTTTCCAAGCGTGCCCATTCGGCCGCTCTGGCAACCCTCCCCGGGCCTATGCCTTTGCACCAGAACAACCAGCCCCGGCCCTAGCAGTAGACACCGACCCATGAGGGTAACGTATGGTTGTTAGCCCCGCTTCGGGGTGTGACGGTCGGGTCCTGTGCAACGGGTGCCTGTGAACCGGGTCAGGGCCGGAAGGCAGCAGCTCTCAGCAGATCCCCCCGGGTGCCGCAGACCGCCTGACCGTCACTCCCGGGAGCGGATTGCCACACCCGCCCAGAAGCGGATTCTCTCGCTTACCTGTGCAAGATTGCCGCACCTCCCGGGAGCGGATTGCCGCACCTCCCGGCACAGGATTCTCGCACCCACCCGAGAGCGGATTGTCTTGCGCCTGCCTGCGAAAGATTATCGCACCTCTAGGAGCAGATTTTCGCACCCGCTCGGCACAGGACTCTCGCACCCGCCCGGCAGCAGATTTTCGCACCCACCTGTGAAGCTGTCATAGTCCAGCCCTAGAGTCCCTGTTGGTGCCATACCAGTCCCTTTACCGGCGTTACCGGCCTCAGAAGTTCTCGCAGATCAAAGGCCAAGACCATGTTGTGCGCGCTCTGCAAGGAGCAGTGCGAAACAGCCAGGTCGGCCACGCCTATTTGCTTCACGGCCCGAGAGGCAGCGGCAAGACATCTACCGCACGGGTGCTGGCCAAAGCGCTGAACTGCAAGAACCTCGGCGACGATGGCGAACCCTGCTGCACCTGCGAGTCATGCGTGTCAATCGGGCAGACCCTTTCTTTCGATCTGCAAGAACTTGATGCCGCCTCCAACAACAGAGTTGACGACATGCGCGGCCTGCTCGAAAAGGTCAACTTGACCACCCCAGGGCGAGCGAAGGTCTACCTGCTCGACGAAGTTCACATGCTTACCTCAGGTGCTGAGAATGCGCTGCTCAAGACTCTGGAGGAACCGCCTGATCATGTGACCTGGGTTCTGGCCACCACCGAACCCCACAAGGTGGCTCAAACCATCCGCAGCCGCTGCCAAGTGTTTGAACTCGGCTTGATTGATGCCGATGTCATGTCGGAGCATTTGCGCGAGATTGTGGCTGACGCCGAGTTGGATGTTGCCGACGAGTTCATTGATCAGGCTGTGGCCAACGGTGGCGGGTCAGTGCGCGACACTCTGACCGCTCTTGAGCGGATCATTGCTGGGGGTGGCGAATCCGAGCTGGACTCATCAACCGATGCCATCGTTAAGGCGCTGGCTGCCAGCGATCGGTCTGGCGCTCTGGCAGCGCTGGAAGATGTTGTGGGGCGAGGCCGTGACCCCCGCACGATCGGTGAGATGACTCTGGCTGCGTTGCGTCACGCATTTCTTACCGCCATGGGCAACCCCCCGTCGCGAATGTCTGAGCACGAACGCACCAGAGCAGCCGAACTTGCCGAAAGCATGTCGCCCGCAGCGCTCACTCGGGCGCTGGAAGTGCTGGGACAAGCCTTGATCGAGATGCGTCAGGCACCCGACCCCCGAATCGACATTGAGGTAGCGCTGATACGACTCTGCGACTCTGGGTCTGTTGAAGCCGATAGTGCAAAGCTGGAGGCTCTGGCTGAGAGGGTTCAACAGCTGGAAGACCGGTTGAACAACTCAAACAACTCAAGCAGTTCGTCTGATGTGGCCGCTGACGCACCGTCACCGTCCCCGTCGGCACCATCGGCCCCGTCCCCGTCGGCACCGTCACTATCGACACAAACAGCCTCGGCTGCACCAGTTCCACAGCCACCAGTGGCGCGCTCATCTGCAGGGGATGCGTCACAGCCAAAGCCAAAGTCAAAGCCGGAGACATCAGCGCGTCGTCTGGGATCATCGCAAGGTCCTGCCGCGGCAGCACGTCAAAGGCTTTCTGAGCATCGCTCATCGTCCGGTGTTTCTGATGCTAAAGCGCCGCCCCCGACCCCTGCTGGTAAAGCGCCGAGCCCGAGTGCCGCGCCTGCGCCTGCGCCGCCGGTATCGCCGACAGCAGCGACATCGTCGACGCTTGATCTGCAGCAACTTCAGCAGATGCAGCCTCAGTCGCCTAGTGAAGTGGTGAAGTCGGCTGGCCAGCACCTCGGACTTGACCGCGATTTCGTGATAGCTAGGGCAGTAGAGCTTGAACCCGATCAGCAGCGTCGCCGCGAACCCGGTCAACTGCAAGCGCTATGGCTGGATCTTGTGGCTCATGTCAACGAGTCAGACAGCGCAGTCCAGGCCGATGCGAGCCCCCCCGACGATGCGACTCCCGAGAATGCGACTCCCGACACTGAGTCAGCCCCTGAAGGCAACGGACAAACTGCGCCCGAGTCACAGCAACCAGATCAGCCGCCGGAGCAGCCGCAGCAGCCAGAGCAGCCGCCGGAGCAGCCAGATCAGCCAGGCGAGTCGCAGCAGTCAGAGCAGTCGCAGCAGCGCGGTTCTGAACCTGCAACCGACACCCAAGCTGCGCAGAACAATGCCGAGGACAAGTTGGGTGTTGACAGCATGCACTCACTCAACGAATTAAACGAATCGGATGAAGCGCCGATCCATGCTCAAGATGTCACCGAGAAGATCGGAGCAGTGTTCCCGGGAACCGAGTTCACAGTGCAGCCTGACCCTGATTCAGCTTCAGCGTCGTAAATGCCTATAACCATCAGCCAGGCATCAGGGCTGAGCAGAGGCGCACAGGCAACGCCTAAGGCATGAGAGCAGATCCAAGATGAGCTATTCCAGCGCAGTGCAGGAACTGATCGATCAACTTGGTCGGTTGCCAGGTATCGGGCCGAAGTCGGCTCAGCGAGTGGCGTTTTACCTGCTGCGCTGCCCGCCCGAAGACGCTAACCGGCTCGCTCAAGCCATCGCTGAAGCCAAAGCGAGAGTGTCTTATTGCCCTAAATGTTTCAACCTCGCTGAACAAGGCGGCCTCTGTGGCGTGTGTCGTGACCCCAAACGCGACCCACAGCTGCTGTGTGTCGTGGAGGATGCCCAAGACGTGGTAGCGGTGGAACGCACCGGCGAATTCTCGGGCTGTTATCACGTACTTCAGGGAGCTTTTAGCCCCATCGACGGTGTCGGTGTCGACCAGCTGCGCATCAAAGAACTCTTAACGCGGGTCACAGATGACGATGTCACCGAAGTGATCGTGGCTACCAACCCCAACTTGGAGGGTGAAGCCACTGCGATGCTGGTCAACAAGTATTTGAAGCCTGCCGGGGTGCGGGTAACGCGCATCGCCAGCGGCCTGCCGGTAGGCGGCGACCTCGAATACGCCGATGAACTCACCCTGGGCCGCGCTTTTGAAGGCCGCCGCTCAATCGACGAACCCGAAAAAGCTTGACCAGACATCTAGCCGCCGCAGGGTTTGGCTTACCACTAACAGCGTTGGTTGCAGAGCCCGACCGCCACTAACAGCGTTGGTTGCAGAGCCCGACCGCCACTAACAGCGTCGGTTGCAGAGCCCAAACGGCACGGCAACAAGCAAGCCGCCAAACTGCTCGGACTACCGATAGTGAACGTGAACCGATGGCGCAAACAACCGCCCACGTTTGAAACAATCGACCGAGCGATACAGCGAATGGGCATGCGGAAACCGGTCTCGCAGCCCACTCCACACTGAACCCACTGAGCTCAGCCAAGCGCCACAGCGCAGCCCTCCCCTCAGAAAGAGCGTCAGCATTCAGCGTAGAATGAGCATCATGCGCTCAGATCCTCATACGAACGAAACGATCATCTCCAGCGAAGCCCACGAAGAACTTCTGAGGTTGATGACACAACTCGAAGAACTGGCTAGCTCTGTGTTGCCTGTAGTGGATACGCCTGTCACTCACAACGACTATCGAGTCCATGACGGCTACAAGCAGGTGCTGGTAACAGCCTTACGTGCGTCAGAACTGCTGTCTGGCTGTAGCGACGAGTTGCCGGAAGCAGGGAGAGAGATCCCCGAGGGTGAGGTATGTGTGAGCCCCGTCGAAGTGAAGGCTTTGAGCCCGTACCGGATCTGGCTGCGCTACGACGATGGGGTTGAGGGTGAAGTGGATTTATCGCATTTGGCGGGCAAGGGAGTTTATGTTGCCTGGGAAGAACCCACCTTCTTCTCTCGTGTGAAGCTCGGGCCGGGGGGAGGAATCGAATGGGGCGACGACGACCGCACCATAGACATATGCGGTGATGCTCTCTATATGAACATTACTGGAATGACCCCAGAAGAGATGCTTCCGAGACTAATGCCTTTCAGAGATGCCTGAGATCAGTCGCTTCTATGGGATAGTGATCACGATTTACCAGAACGATCACGGACCCCCTCACTTTCACGCAAGGTATGGCTCTTCAAGGGCTGCGATTCAGATCAGCCGACCACGGGTCATCGAAGGACATCTCCCGCGGAGAGCAGAGCGTATGGTGATTGAGTGGGCTACGGCGCATCGCCGCGAACTTGAAGATGCATGGGAGAAAGCGCAGCGGCATCTAGACCCTGGAAAGATCGCACCCCTACCCTGAGCGCCTTCGCAGGGGTTGAAGGATCTGTTGGTGAAGCCGCTGCTATTGCATAGTTGTTATCCGAGCGCCAACTGGGGCTGGTCGCGTCCGGTAGCCGCTCGCCAGCGAGACCATTCCTCGAACACTTCTTCGTGAGCGGCATCCAGGTCGCATAGCTCTGCTTCTGTGATGCCGAACTTTGTTCTGCTCATGCCAGCGCCTCGCGCAGCCAGATAGTAGTACCGTGAAGGCGTGACTGTTTCGCCAGTAGAGCTTGTTGCTCCCGCCGAGCCGCGCCTTACGTCTGATCCTGACAGTGCCGGTGCTCGACTCGCCGTGTCGCTCACCGACTGCGAACGCCGGATCGTAAACGCTTTACGGCATCGGTTTCTCGGCGGCACTGTGCATGAAATCGCTGCGCTCAGCGAGGTTTCGCTCAGCCATACTCGACGCTGCCTCGCCAAACTCGCTAACGATGGAGTAGCGCTAAGTGAGCGGCGCTCCTGTCGCTGGGGTTACGGGGATGTTGAGTGTGTCTTGTGGCAGCTCACCTACAGCAGTGTGTGCGTTGACATGATCGGTTTTCTGCCCATGACCGAAACGGCTGAACTTCCTGACCTATACCCCGATATGGTGCCGCCGCCGTTTTGGAGCATCTTCTGGTCTACACCTGCTCAAAACCTGCGAGTGAGTCAACACGGTCTGTTCATTGCTCAGACGTTGCTTTCCGGCCCTGATGCCGGAGCAGCTTTATGGGCGCTCGCTGCTTTGCCGGTCGAAACTCTCAAAGAGTGCAGGCAACTGCTTGGCTGCAACACGGGAGAGATCGCCGCCAAGCTTGATAGCTGGATAGCCGCCCGTGATGTCAGCGATTGATGCTTACGCTGATGTGCTCGGCGCACCTCAACGCCATATATGGGAGCGCGTAGCGGCGGTAGCAACAGCAATCGGCGGTGAGTTGATGGGCGGAACCGGTGTCGCTGTCCGTTTGCTGCATCGCGTTTCAGTTGATCTGGACGTAATGACACCTCGCCCGCTATCAGGAGCGGATCTGCACAAGGCATTAGAAAAGCAGTTCGGGTCTGAGGTGAAAGTATTGAACCTCCACGCACATGTATGCCAGGTGATGGTGCATGGAGTTCATGTAGACCTGATCAGCGAAGCGCCCGGCAGCCCGTTCGCTCCCGACGGCGTAGACCGAATTGCAGAAGGCGAGCATGTGTGTGGGATGCCAGTTGCTTCTTTACCAGATCTGCTGGCAGCCAAGCTCTCAGCCCTCACGCAACGAGACGTTCTACGCGACTATCTAGACATTGCGGCCATAGATCAGCGCACGCAGTGGAAGCTAGAAGACGGGCTCAAGGCATACCTTCAGCGGTATCGGCAACAACCCATCACGCGGACACTCAACGTGATCGTGCAGCGTTTAGCGGAAAGCGCTGCTGCTCCCGTTGATCCTCTCATGGAGTCCATGCGACTTTCTGTCGTGTCTCATCTCAACAAACGTTCAGCGATGTTGGCAGTCCCTGGCGGGTCGCCCTCCCTTGCCGGGGCAGGAAACGGCACTCCGATTATTCTTGACAACCAGCCGAAGATCTTGAAGCCTCCAATAATTGAGCCACCTGACCCGACGACGGGCAACCGTTGAACTGACGCGAAACGTTGCGGCAAGCTGATGCTTAACTGCTTGGCCTCTAGGCTGCTGTGATGCTTACCGAAATCGACCATGTAGCAATAGCTGTCCATGATCTTGACGCTGCTATCGACTGGTATCGCACCGCTCTCGGTGCTGAGGTGGCTCATCGCGAAGTGATTAGTCGCGACGGTGTGGAAGAAGCCATGCTTTCGGTCGCTGAGAGCTATGTGCAGCTAATCACCCCTACACGCCCAGATTCGCCGGTGGCCAAGTTCCTTGAAAAGCGTGGCGAGGGTTTGCATCATGTGGGTTATCGAGTGCCGGATTGTGCTGCAGCGCTGGAATCAATGCTGCAAGCCGGTGCCACCCCGATCGACACAGCCCCGAGGCCCGGCAGCCGCCACACCACCATTGCCTTCATTCACCCCAAAGGGTCATTCGGCACTTTGATCGAGCTAGTAGAAGAGCCTTAAGCTTCGCTCGCCCATCGCTAACTAGAGACGAACCGACTATGGCGACGAACCGACTGCGTTGTTAGCTACCAGGGATAAAGGGTCAGCAACAGGCGATAACGATGGGCAAGCAAGACAGAGAGGGTCGCAAAGATGCTGGTATACCTGATTGACGGCACCTACGAACTGTTCCGGTTTCATTACGCCAAATCGAACCGCGACCCTCGCCGCGGCGCGCAAACGGGTGTGGTCAACTCAATGCTCAACCTCATAGCTGAAGGTGCGACTCATATGGGTGTGGCCACCGACCATGTCATTGAGTCGTTCCGCAACGACATGCTTGACAGTTACAAAGACGGCAGCGGTGTGGATCCCGACCTCATGGCGCAGTTTCCCGAGTTGGAGGAGTTACTGACACTGGCCGGGTTCACGGTGTGGCCTCAGATAAAGCATGAAGCCGACGACGGACTCGCTTCGGCGGCGGCGATGGCGGCCGCTGATCCGAGAGTCAAGCAGGTGCTGATCTGCACACCCGACAAGGATCTAGCCCAGTGTGTCACAGTCGACAGCCGCATCGTGCAATACGACCGCCGCCAACAGTTGCTTTACGATCACGATGGCGTAATCAAAAAGTTCGGTGTAGCCCCAGAATCAATCCCCGATTATCTTGCCCTAGTGGGTGACTCCGCCGACGGGATCGCCGGTTTGCCGGGCTGGGGCGCAAAATCCGCAGCGACTCTGCTGGCTTGCTACAACAAGATCGAAGCCATCCCACTTGATCCCGTAAATTGGAATGTGCCGGTCAGGGGTGCCGCAAAGCTTGCTGCTGCACTGCGTGACGGGATGCAGGAAGCGCTGCTGTTTCGTCAGGTCGCCACAGTGGCGTTGGATGCTCCAGTGTCAGGCAATGTTGACGAGCTGCAGTGGAATGGTCCGCAAAAAGGATTTGCTGCGCGCTGCGCCGAACTGCAAGCCAAGCCACTCGCCGAAAAAGCCCACCAACTAGCTGCCCGCTAGCCCACCAACTTGCCGGTGGCAAACTTGCGGTCGATGACGGAGAGAAATCTCGGAACTTTCAACGGTCGTGGTGCGTCTTGTATTAGTTGCGGCGGCTAAACCAACAGACCAACACAACAGACCATCAACACAAGTGGGTGCTGCACCCACAAGACTGAACATGTGAGTGCAGTGTGTGCGCTCACTCAAGGAGACCCCAATGCCCAAGACATCGCCACAGACATCAGCTTCACAGGCACCAAAGCCGCAGATACCAGCGTCGCAACCCCGATCTTCAACAGCAGTGCCGCAAGCAACAGCGATGCCGCAGACCACAGCGGTGTCGCAAGCAACTGCAGTGTCGCAGACCACAAGGCAGCGCAGGTCAGTTGCCTTGTTAATGACTGCCGTGCTGGCCGCAGCGGCTCTGCTTATAGCGGCTTGCGGCACCGAAGACGACACCGACAGCGCTGAGGTGCAGACCTCCACAGAAACAACAGCCGCTGCCGACACAACTACCGCCGAAGAGACACCAGCCGCCGCTGAGACACCATCTGACGGCGTGGCGACATCCGACGACGCAACGACAACACAGGAACTCCCCGCAGGCACTGAATCAGCGAACGCGTCAGCAGACGCTGGCAACCCTCAGGGTGCCCTGTTTGATCCTGCCACCGGTGACGCGGCCTCGCTGCTCGCTCTAGCCACCGCACAAACCCAGGGCTCAGTGCGTGGAGTGGTGAGCCTCGCACAAGGCCCTGGTAGCGAGCTTCCAGCTAATTTCCAAGCTACGGCTGCAGGCGATGTGGCGGCGCGCATGGAGCTCGCTGCAGGAATTAATCCAGAGTTTCCCGATGGTGCAGTCGCCGAGATCCGTTATGTAGGCGACTCGGTTTATGTGCGCCCACCGTTGCCGCCCACTGTGGCGGCGCAGTTCGGTAGCTCTGAGGTTTGGTACAGGTCCGAACCTGGAGGAGATTCTCTGACAGAAGCCTTACCTGCATCTAGTATCACTTGCGTCATTGCGATCGTTGCCGAAGCAGCGCCTGACGAGTGCGATCCGCTAGGTGAAGTCACCCGGCTCCTTGTTGCAGCATCGCAACCAGAGATTATCGGCCGCGAGGAAATCGGCGGCGTAGCGTCCAACAAAGTGCGTTTCACGCTGCCTTTCATGGACGCTTTTGACGAAGCCCTCGGTCAGGAAACTGAAGGCATGCCATCTCTACCCGAAGGCGATTTCGACACCGGCGGCTCGCAAGGCTTGCCGAGCGATGACTTTGGCAGCGATGGCTTTGGTGGCTTCTTCGACATGCTCGACGCAGGCCTCGAAGTTGATGCTTGGATCGACGATTTCGGTTTGGTGAGACGTTTGTCCTATGACTTGAACGACATGTTCTCAAACCTCGGCATACCCGAAACTGAGACTGCCGGTTTCGGCATATCCGCCGAGTTCTTCGACTACGGCGCTGACGACATCAGCGTGACAGCGCCATCTAGCGAACAGCTAGTGGAGCGCGGACGCATGGAAGATTTCTTCCTCAACTAAGGCTCCCGCACTACGCACTAAGCACCCGCACTACGCACTAAGCACCCGCACTAAGCATTAAGCATTAAGTGCCCGCACTAGCGGGTTATCTGATTTGACACCGGCGACTCGCAAGGCTTCGTCAGCGATGACTTCAGCACCCAAAGCCCGCAGCGCCGACAGGCTGAGCCGCGCGCAGCTAACTAACAGCCAAGAGCTACTGGTTGGCTGAGTTGTTGCGCTTGTTGTGCCGTGTCGCGGGCTGTAGGCGTTCGTCGGGGGTGAGCCCTGCCAAAGCCGCCACCGGCGCAGGTGGTTCGCTGTTGTTCGTCAGATCCGCCGACGCTTGCGGTGTCCCAAAGCGAGTGGTTAAGGGAACCACGCCCGCCCACCACGGCCCAGAAATGTCCTGAGGCTCATCAACCGGGTCACCGACGCGCACTTTGGCTGATGCCTCAGCTAGTGGCATTTCTAACACCAGCGTTTTGCGCAGATCCGACTGCGACACTTCGCGACCAGAGTCCCAGTTGGGCACAACATGGTCGGTGATCAGCTTCAAGGCGCGGCGCTTGGCCTGATCACCGTCAATTAGTCGGGCAGGCCCTCGCACCACCACCGATCGGTAGTTCATTGAGTTGTGGAAGGGCGTGCGAGCCATCACCAGCCCGTCAAGATGCGTGACCGTGACACACACTTCGCTGTGGTCGCCGCTTGCGAGCAGGTGATTAGCGGCCGCGCCGTGAAGGTAGAGCCGCTCACCGTCATGTCCGTAAGCCATGGGAAGTACCAGCGGACCGTCGTTGGTGGTTACGCCTACATGAGCGATCATGCCAGCATCAAGGATGCTGAGAATCTCCTGAGGGTCGTATTGAGCTCGGTCGGCACCTCGCCGCACCCGGGTGCGTGCCGATGCTGCACCACCGAAGTCGTTGGAGCCTCGAACGTTCATCGCCAAATGATACGGCCCCGCAGCGAACCGGTGTCTCACCGAACCAGCGCCAGCCCCGCAGCGAACCGGTGTCTCACCGAACCAGCGACCACACCTCAGCGAACCGATGTCTCACCGAACCGGTGTCTCACCGAACCAGCGCCAGCCCCGCAGCGAACCGGTGCTTTCGTAGCGGGGTAGGCTCGCAGGCCGTGGCGGATGCCTCAATGCAGCACAAACTCCAAGATCTGCGCGAACGCAAGTCTGAGGCTCTGTCGGCTGGTGCCGAACGCGCCGTGCAGCGTCAGCATGAGAAAGGCAAACTGCTAGCCCGCGAGCGCCTCGACTACCTACTCGACGAGGGCTCATTCCACGAACTCGACATGCTGGCACGCCACCGGGCTCACGACGCCGGACTCGATGGCCGTCCCTACACCGACGGGGTGGTCACCGGCTGGGGCACCGTCGACGGACGCAAAGTCTTCGTGTTCTCGCAGGATTTCACGGTCATGGGAGGCGCTTTGGGCGAAGTTTTCGCCGAGAAGCTTCACAAGGTTATGGATCTTGCGGTGTCGGTCGGGGCACCTGTTGTTGGGCTCAACGATGGTGCCGGTGCCCGCATCCAGGAAGGTGTGGTATCGCTTGATGGCTACGGCGGGATCTTCTACCGCAACGTGCAAGCGTCAGGAGTTATACCTCAGATCAGTGTGATCTTGGGACCCTGCGCCGGGGGAGCGGTTTATAGCCCGGCCATGACCGACTTCATTTTTATGGTGCGCGAAAAGTCGCATATGTTCATCACCGGGCCTGATGTGGTGAAAACCGTTACCGGCGAAGAAGTGACACTCGAAGACCTAGGCGGTGCCACCAGCCACAGCACCAAGTCGGGTGTCGCCCATTTTGTGTGCAACGACGAATACGAAGTGCTTGACGAGGTCAAGACACTGCTGTCGTTTCTGCCTGCCAACAATCTTGAGCAGCCCCCGGTTTACAAGTCGGCCGACGACCCGCAGCGTTTATGCGAAGCTCTTGACACGCTGCTGCCTGACAGCGCCAACGTGCCTTACGACATGAAGCATGTGATCAACGAAATAGTAGATGACGGCGATTTCGTGGAATACCACGCAGCCTGGGCTCGCAGCATCGTCTGCGGTTTCGCACGAATCGACGGACGTTCCGTCGGGATAGTGGGCAACCAGCCGCTGATACTGGCCGGAGTTCTTGATATTGAATCGGCTGAGAAAGCCGCCCGTTTCGTGCGCACCTGCGACGCTTTCAACATTCCGCTGCTCACCTTCGTTGACGTTCCCGGGTTCTTGCCCGGTGTTGATCAGGAGCACGGCGGCATCATCCGCCACGGTGCCAAACTGCTTTATGCCTATTGTGAGGCTTCGGTGCCTCGCATTTCGGTGATTACCCGCAAGGCCTACGGAGGCGCATACGTGGTCATGGATTCCAAAGGCGTGGGATCGGACTTGTCATTCGCTTGGCCTTCCGCTGAGATCGCAGTAATGGGTCCTCAAGGCGCAGTGGAGATCATTCACCGTCGTGAACTTGCCGAAGCAGCCGACCCGGCGGCGCGTCGCAACGAGCTAGTGGATGACTACACGAAACGTCTTGCTAACCCTTATGTGGCAGCCGAGCGCGGTTTCGTTGATGAGGTGATCGAACCTTCACAGACTCGACAAAAAGTGGTTGCAGGTTTGCGGATGCTGGAATCCAAACGCGAAGAACTACCCGAACGCAAACACGGCAACGTTCCGCTGTGACTCCTTGTTCCGCTGTGATTTCGCTGTGACTCCTCCGCAGGCTGCGGCCAGCACCGAAGCTGGCTTCTTTGAAGTTTTGTCGATCACGCCCGAACCAACCGCGCACGAACGCGCTGCCATCATCAAAGCAGTCGCAAGCCTCCAAGCTCAGCTCTGGCCACAGCCTGACGCGTCAGCTAGGCCAGAGTCGTCACCACGTTGGCGGTATGCGGGTCGTCGCTGGCAGCGCCGCAGCAGCTACGGCGGCTGGGCCTGAAAGTGCCGTCACAGATCTACAGACGCAACAGTGCCGCCGCCAAAAAAGTTTCTGCATGAAGTGCAGCAACACTGCGACCGGTTGGCTGCCGAGACACAAGGCCGCACCTATCGAGTTCCAGCCGATACGCCTTTGGCGGCGCTGGCTCAAGAGTTGCGTGACGGTGCCTGCTATCAGACGATCCTGTCTTTTGCGTCTACCCCTGCGCTACACGCACCTGACGACTCTGCACCTGAAGACTCCGTGCCTGATGACTCTGCGCTTGACGGCTCTGTGTCTGAAGGCCCCGCGCTTGACGACTATGTTGCCGCGCTCAAGAAGATCTTGACAACAGACGGTTGGATATTCATGGTCGAGCCGACCCGGCCCGCTGGAGGGCCAACACTGCGATCAAAGCTCGGATCAAGGTTCGGCCGGTGTGCTAACGACCCAGATCTGGTGACGGCGCTGCGTTGTGGCGGATTGTTCGTGACCGATGTGCAGCGGCTCACTGTGCAGGGGGTGCCAAGGCGCTGGCATCACTATGTAGTGCTAAAGGCTCGCCGTCACACGCCTCCGCCACAAGATCAGCACACCCGCTGAGAGGCCAAGCGCACCCCCTAAGCGCAAAAGCCCGAAGCGACGCAGAGACAGGGTCTGCCCTGAGGCTGTGGTCAGAGTTTTTCTATGGTCACCGAGCGAACGGCCACATCACGCGACGGTGCCCCACCGAGGGCACCTCCCGGTTCGTGAAGGCCGATGATCGACTGCGCCACGGCCAGCCCTGCTTCGTTGGTGTTACCGAACACCACGTAAGTGCCTTGACTGTCAAGCAGCGAAGTGTTGGGTCCAGTGGTCAAGAAGAACTGCGCCCCAGCAGAGTTCTCGCCAGCCGATCTGGCCATCACTAGCTGGCCGGGCTGATAACGGTGAGGGCCGGTTAGCGCTCCAGTTGCTGGATCAACCTCGAATGTGGGTTCGTCGGGGATCGTGTAGCCGGGCCCTGGATCAGAAGCGCTGTTGGTGTGAGGTGAGCCGCCCTGGATAATGTCGATCGACGGATCGGTGCGGAACAACAGCGTGTCGTCGTAGTAGCCCCAGCGTGCCAGCGTCACGAAGTTGTTGACGGTCAGAGGGGTTTCTTCGGCGGTCAACTCAAAGCGCATCTCGCCTTCGCTGGTGTCAAAGACGGCCACATAGCGAGCCTCAGGGTTGATGCACATCGGCTGCGGAGAGTCGAAGTCAATGACGCGAGGCCCAGATCCATCGGTCGCGGGGCAGTCTGGGTTGGATGGCTCCGCTAGCTCAGCGGTGTCATCAACCTGTTCAACCTGCTCAACCTCATCAACAGCTTCCAGCTCTTGGATGTCTTCAGCGGTTGATTGCCCCGCGTCTGCATCGGTCTCGTCGCCGTCAGCAGAGTTGCCGTCGCCGTCAGCAGAGTCGCCGCTTGTCTGGCCGTCTGTGTCGTCAACCTGTTCAACCTGTTCAACCTGTTCAAAAGCGTCCGTATCGGGTTCGTCATCGTCGCGTTGCAGCAGCCAGATGCCAGCGATGACAACCACTGTCGCTACCGCAGCAATGCCGCCCAGCCTGATGCGCCTGCGGGTAGCACGACGTTTGGCTGCTGCCTGATCCGCGGCTAGGCGCAGTTGCCGGTTCTGGCGTTGGCGTTCACGCTTGGCGGTGCTCATTGCTTGCGCTTTCGTGTTCGAGTGCTCGTGTTCAAGTGCTTGAGTGTTCGAGTGTTCGAGTGTTCGGAGGGCCTGCTAAGCGATCAGGCCCACAGCCAAAGAAGCCACCATCATCGTCACCACCACCACGGCGATCACCGCAAAAATCAGGCGTTGCCGGTCTCGTCGAGAAGAGAGCCGTGGCCTGATTGCAGTCAATGTTTTAGCGTCGCGTATACGCCGTTTGCGCAACTCACTCTGGGAAGGCATCGCCCAACAATACAACCCTTCGTCAGTTCAGGGTTGTCTCGGGTCAGGATTCTTCGCAGCCTGTGACCTGCATTACTTGTGGCAACCGACCCGACTTGAACGAGCGCACCAAGCCGTTAGCAATGTTGAACACCACCCGATAGTTGCGGTCGCCTGGATCGTTGGGCACAAAAATCAGGTCGACGGTGCCATCCACGCGCACTTCACGTTCGATGCTGTCGCCGAACAGGTCAATGATCAAAGTCTCCGATGATCCGATTCCCACCCCAGATCGTGTGGTGATCAGCCCACTGTTGATGTCGACACGTTCGATAGTGCCCTGATGCACAAGAAACACGATGCCTTCAGGCGCGTCGTGAGGCACGACGTGATAGCAGTTACCTCTTGGCCCTGCAGGCACCAGCGCTGTGCCAGCGGCTTGTTGAGCCTGGTTGACGGTCATGCCGAAGGTCACGCTGTCAAGCCCCACAGTGGAGATAGTCGACTCATTGTTCAGTGTTGGCGGCCCGAACTGCTCAGGGTTCTCTGGCGGCAAGGTCGTGACCGTGGTTGTGGTGATACCAACGGTGGTGGTAGTGACGGGCGTCGTGGTGGTTGTGGTGCTGCCCGTGGTGGTGACCCGCGGCGAGGCAGTCGTTGTGGTGTCGGCGCTAGCACCGGTTTCGGTGCTTGTGCTTGGAGTCTCGTCGCTGGCGGCGTCTTGATCGTCAGAGTCGCCTCCGAGCCACCAGATCAAGCCGCTTATGATCAAGCCCACTGCTGCCAGAGCTATAACAATCGGCACCCATCTGGGCCTGCGTGCAGGTTCATCGCCAGGCCAGAACTGGCTTTGATCCTCAGTTTCTGGGTTCCAATCCATATCAACGAGATTAGCCACTCACCAGCAAAGTTCAGTGTATTTTCTCTATGAGATTGGTTTTGGCGTAATGGTTGTCGATAAGACCATGGCAGTCGGTAGCTTTGTGATGGGAGGTGCGGGATGAACAGGCGCTTAACCGCTATTGTCGAATGCGAGGGTGACGGCTATGTCGCATTTTGCCCAGAGGTTGATGTTGCGAGTCAGGGAGCAACTGTCTCTGAAGCACGAGAGAACCTCGCCGAAGCTCTCATATTGTTCTTCGAGACTGCCTCTGTAGAAGAAGTTGAGCGTCGCCTGCAATTGGTGGGCCGCCCGGGGCTCGAACCCGGCACCTTGAGATTAAAAGTCTCCTGCTCTACCCGATGAGCTAGCGGCCCAGCACTATTGTGGCAGCGGACAGGCCAATAAGACACCAAGGTCTGTTTTTCTATGGCGGGTTTAAGAGGGATTTGCTGGCGAGCCTTGTTGTCTTGGGGTTATGCCGTGTGGCGGTGAGCTTCGAGATCTTCAAGGTTCGCCCACTCCAGAGTTCTGGCGTGTGTCGCCTCTAGCACCACTTTGGGCGCTACTTTGGCCTCAAGCGCTTCGGTCCAACGAGACGCGCACAAGCACCACTGATCTCCCGGCTTCAAACCTTCGAAACCAATAGCCGTCTGCGGAGTTGACAGATCGTTACCTGCTGCTTTGGAGAATTCGAGGAACTCTGCGGTCATGACCGCGCAGACAGTGTGGACACCGTGGTCGCCGGAGTCGGTGTTGCAGCAGCCATCACGGAACCAGCCGGTAAGTGGATCAAACGAGCATGACTGCAACTCGCCGCCCAGAACGTTCAAAGCCATGCCGGACAGTCTCGCAGATAATTAGGCGTTACGCGACACGGTCTCACCGATTGCGTGGTCGGGCGCGGTTAGGGTCACTGTATGACTGATACCGATTCGATCCCGTTAACCGTTGCCCACAACATTGTCGCTCAAGACGAGCCGCAGAAGTTTGGCCTCGAGTCTGACAGCAGTGGCGCAGATGATCCTGAGAGCGATCTTGATATTGAAAACGATCTCAATACTGTTGATGAAGCGCTGCAAGCTCTTGACTCTGAGGATCTGGAATCTGCCGAGTTGCTAGCAGCCCAACTCCGAGACTGAGTTCAGCTGGCGAGAGTGTCAGGTGTCGCCGCTGGGCTACGTCCGAGATCAGCCAGAGCCAGCAGGTACCCCTCGGCTCGTTCAGCGTTGGGGTTGCGGTTGACGATGGCATGAAACTCTGGTGAGTGGTCAGGCACCAGCAGATGCGCTAGTTCGTGGATGATCACATGGTCAAGCACCCATGGAGGTGTTTCGGCTAGGCGTGTTGAGATGCGGATGTCGGCCTTTCCAGGGGTGCAGGAACCCCAGCGATGCTGCTGACGCGACGACCATCGGATAGAGCGAGGCTCGGGCAGCCCGAAGCGAGCCGCCAACTCTTTTGCTCTGGGTTCCAGCGCTAGCTGCCCGCAGCGTTTTGTTTCTTCCCAGCGACCCACGACCTTGCCCACCAAACTGTCCTCTTCGTCTTGGGTCATCCAAGCCGGAACCCGCACCACCAGCACGCCATCGATCATCCGTGCCGATGCCGTCTTGTGGCGTTTGGTGCTGCGGATCACGCGTACTTTTGTTGTGCTCAGCGGCACAACTTCGTCTATGGAACCCGCGAAGCCGTCAAGCGGTGTCTCTGTAATGCTCACTGCCGCTCCGTTGTTGCTGTGGGTTTGCGGTCTTCAGCTTCGGCATCGGTATTGAGCAGGATCCGCCCTTGCAGGCTCACCTTCCCTGACTCCACCCCTAGTCGCAGACCGTTGAGGTTGGTGGTGCGCCCAAAGCTGACATCGAAATATCTTTCAAGTGCATAGATAACACCGGCATGTGACACGACCAGCACAACACCGTCGCAAACCCTTTCACCGATGCGGTTGGCCGCTTGTAGCACCCGCTCAATCAGCGACTCTTGGCTCTCCCAGCCTGGCGGATAGTTGCCTGCGGCCAAAGCACCGGGATAGTCGCGTTCGATTTCTTCGCTGGTCAGCCCCTGCCACAGTCCCACATCGCGTTCACGCCATTCGCTGTCGCAAATCACCGGCTGCAACTCAAGCGTTTCAGCGATTATCTCGGCGGTTTGGCGTGCCCGTGTGAGATCACTGCTCACCACACTGCACACGTCAGCTAGACCGTCTGCGGAGTTTCGTTCGGCGGCCGTGCGTGCCTGCGCGACACCATCGGCCGAAAGCGGCGGGTCGGCGTGACCTTGCCACCGCCCGGCCACATTCCACACAGACTGAGCGTGGCGCACTACCAGCAGGTCAACCGTCATCGCAAACCAAGCATCACTTGATGGCGCGCCGAGGCGCTGCGCCCGGGCATGGAGCAGCCTTTTAGTTGGGTTTCAGACACTGTTTCAAGCACTGTGGCGACCGTAACCCGGCTGACTCACCCGCTCGCGGATACCCGCCCTAGCAGCCCGCCAAATCCACTCAAATCACCCAGTTGTGCAGTGACTGCTGTTTGCTGCTATTATGTGCATTGTTCTAACTGTCAGCGACAGCCAAGAACATGTAAGTGCCGGAGCACTCCCTGGTTGCAGGCTTTTCGCCGATAGGGAGCACACCAACCGCTACACGATTTTTGTTGTGTAGCGGTTGGTTGCCAGCACAACGGCTGCCGCAGTGTCGCTGTCATCGCTGTCTGCTGCGTCGCTGCCAACTTCGGCGACGCTGGCTAAGCCTTTGAGCGTCAACTCCAGCGTCAAAGTGCCTAGACACCCTTGAGGCACCTTCACTTTTAGGTGTCCCACCAGCACGCATTCGTCGGCCTCGGCGGTTCCTGTCCAACCCTGCCGGTAGATCACTTCACCGTCGGGGTTCATCACTCGGGCATGCACCCGAAGCTCGCCGGTTGCAGCTCTGGTGTCGTTCACCACATGCACTGCCAGCGACAGTACGTCTGTTGCCCTCACCTCAGCAGGCAGTTGATCTGCCACCACGATCAACGGTTTGCAGGCTTCGACAAGTGCCTGCCAGCCCGGCTTGGGTCGGCGCAGGCCGTCAAGCACACCGAAGCCCGTTCGATCCGCTGCTGCATCGCCGCTGCCGCTACTGCGGTTGCTGCTACTTCGACTGCTGCCGCTTCGACTGGTGCGGCTGCTAATGCGGCTGCTACTGCTGCTGCTTCGACTGGTGCGGCTGCTGCCGCTTCGACTGCTGCTACTGCTGCTACCCCGTTTGTGGCCTTGTGCATTAGCAGACGGGGGCACATCGGCTAGAGCGTGCAGCATGAACCCCCCCGTGGGACGATATTTGAGGCGTCGCAGGGTTTCGATGGTCGCTTTTATGGTTTGGGGTTGCTCAGCTACATCTTGCGTGCCGAACGCCGACACGAATCGCCCCATAGTCGGCAGCCGTGCCAACACTGTCGCAAGATCCGAAACCTGTCCGCCATTCACCCCGAACCACAGTTCGCTGGTGGTGCCTTCCAACCGTGGGAACCTGGGCGGCGCTCCCGTGTGAGGGATCACTGGACGTGAGCCATCGCAGCGGCTGATTACTCGACAGATCCTCCGGTCCAGCACATCGCGATTCCACGACCTCCCTTGGCGGCTCAACACTGCTGGTGTGCGGGCAGGCTTGTGCAACCGCGAAAACGGCTGATCATGCGCGCACCACACCGCCACCGAAGGACGATGCCCTAGCAGGTCCACGGCTTCGCGAGCCTGTCGCAGTGCCTCGGGTGTCACGCTGCGGTTCATCAAACCCCGCAGCGGCAGGTCCTGCCACACCAGCACACCTAACTCATCGGCTGCGTCGTAAAGCTCGGGCCGGGCGATATGGGCAACAGGGCGCACTAGGTCAAGTCCAGCGTTGCGTGCTGCACGGATGTCGTTGACCAACTCCGAAGCCGCAGCCGTCCCCAGCAGCGGACGTGTCGGCAACAAGTTGGCACCCTTAGCGAAGAGTTTCTCACCGTTAATGTGCAGCACCCAGCGCCGCATGTTCACCTTGCGAAATCCGATACGGAAGCTGCGTTGATCCTGAGTCATGCCAGCAGTCATGGCCGCTAGCTCAAGATGGCACAGGTTCTGCTCGCCGAGCGCATAAGGCCACCACAGCGGCGGGTCTGCCACGGTGACGCTCCATTCAACGCGGTTCTCACCCACTGCGGCGTGATGGTTGAGCACATGCTCACTGCCAGCTACACGGGTTCGTAGTTCCACAGGCCCGCCTTCGGGCACATCAAGCACGGCCCGCATGTCCAGCCGGGCGCTGGCAGCAGTGCCTGCGTTGTCGCCCGCGTTGTCGTGCATTTGCACATCAGCGCAGACTGCCCGGACGTGACGGATAGCGATCGGGCCGCTAGAGCGCAGCGTCACCGGACGCCACACACCGCCGACGATCAGGTCAGGGCGCCCGCAAAGTTCGGGGTCTTGCAGCGCTCCTGTCAGCAAGGTGCGATTGTCGGGGTCGCCGAAGCGACGACAGGTAGCTTCGACAGCTAGCACATGCTCGGATCTGGCGGCTAGATGCTCGGTTACTTCCATTTCGTGGGTCACGAAGTAGCCGTCGGTGTGCCCCAGATACGAGCCGTCAAGCCAGACATCGCCTTGCTGGGCGATGCCCTCAAAGCGCAGCCACCAGCGTGTGGCATCAAAGTCGGCGTGCTCCGCCACCTCTGCGTGCTCTGCCACCTCCGACACCTTTGCGTGCTCTGCCACCTCTGCTAGCTCCGACACCTCCGACGCCTCTGCCAAAGCGGGTGTGTCGCACTGAGTCGACGCACTGGTTGCCGCAGGCGTGTCGATGGGCCCCTCAAAACGATGGCGGTAGAGCACTGACTCTTGTTGAGTCAAACCCGACGCAGTGCCGTCAGCGCTGGGAGCAGCCCAATGGCCGGGCACCGACAGCGTCTGCCAGGCGGAGTCGTCATGATCGACTTCATGGAAGGTGCGCAGCTGCGTCTCTGAGGCGGCCGCAACTCGCCATGCCCCACCCAAATCCACGAACTCCAAGCTAGCGTCAGCAGCGAAGCCCCTCACCAAGCCAAGCCTCTCACCAAGCGAAGCCTCTCACCAAGCGCAGCCTCTCATAAATAGTCACCGCTAGGGTTGCAGGCCGATGTCAACCGCGTCACCAGAGCCACGTTCAGCACCGACTTCTGCACCGAGTCTTCAGCCGCCGGTGCCCGCAGGCAAGCCAGCCACTTTGGGTGAACTGCGTGCTTGCGGCTGGCGATCAGCATCGGTGCGCCACGAACTACAGCGCAACGCTATCTCTCGGATCAGTTCAGGCAGGCCGCTGCTAGAAGGCATCGTCGGTTATCACAACACCGTCATTCCTCAAATGGAGAACGCTTTGCTCGCCGGTCACGACATGATCATGCTCGGCGAACGAGGCCAAGCCAAGACCCGCATAATCCGCGGCCTAGTGAGCTTGCTTGATGAGTGGATTCCGGTTATCGCCGGATCTGAGATCAACGACGACCCTTTCAACCCGGTGTCGGCCGCGGCTAAGGCCCTTGTGGCCGAACACGGCGACGATACGCCGATCGGCTGGCTGCATCGCAGTCAGCGATACGGCGAGAAGCTGGCCACACCCGACACGTCAATAGCCGACCTGATCGGTGAGGTTGATCCGATCAAAGTCGCCGAAGGACGCTACCTGACCGATGAGCTGACTTTGCATTACGGGCTGGTGCCACGCAGCAACCGCGGGATTTTCGCGGTAAACGAACTGCCGGATCTGCCCGAGCGCATTCAGGTGGGCCTGCTCAACGTTCTGCAAGAGCGTGACGTGCAGATACGCGGCTACAAGGTATGCATCCCCCTTGACGTGGTGCTCGTGGCATCAGCCAACCCCGAGGACTACACCAACCGAGGCCGCATAATCACACCGCTCAAAGACCGCTTCGGCGCTCAGATACGCACCCATTACCCGCTCACCGCCGACACCGAGATCGCCATCGTCAAACAGGAGGCAGATCTAAACTCTAGCCCAATGCCGGTGACGGTGCCTTCGTTCATGTTGCGGATCGTGGTGGCGTTGACCCGCGCAGCTCGAGCGAGTGCTTATGTGTCGCAACGCTCTGGCGTGTCGGTGCGGCTCAGCATCGCCAACACCGAAACGATGTCCGCCAACGCCGTGCGTCGCACACTGCGAAACCGAGGCGACCAACATGCCGTGCCGAGAGTGACCGACCTTGAAGCGCTCAAGTCTTCAACCGTTGGCAAGATTGAGATTGAGACATTACAAGAAGACCGTGAAGCCGAGATCCTGCAACGGCTGCTTGATTCGGCGGTGCTAGAAGTGTTCGCCGACACGGTCACAGCCGAACACCAACGTCAAGTGGTGGCGGCATTTGAGCACGGCCTCGGCGATCCTGACCACCGCAGCGATCCTGACCACCGCAGCGATCCTGACCATCCCGGCGATCCTGTAAGCGTTGCCAGCGCGCATCGCAGCGTTAGCGGTGACACCCCCACCGAGGCGGCCCGTGACATTACCCGTGACATTAACAGCGCCCGCAACACCTTGGTGGTGGATGTGGGCGACGATATCGCCGATGCCGAATACGAAGCCTTGTTGAGCAGGATCCCGGCTCTGGCTGCTGCGGTCAAGGCGTTGCTGGCCGCAGATGAAACAGCAGCCCCGCAAGCTGACAAGCCCGCCATGATCGCTTCGGCAGTGGAGCTGATACTGGAGGGGCTGCATCTCAGCAAGCGCCTCAACAAAGATTCTCACGGCACCCGCAGCCGCTACCACGCTCATTGACGTTGCCACGCCCGCAGCTGCTGCCACGCCCATTGCCGCTGCCATCGGGGGTGGGGGTCGTCGTTAGGGCTCGAGTTTGTGTAGTGAGGCTGTGTGTTGTAGAGTAGCTACCAACCTTTGTTGCTGTGCATTGAGCGAGTTGCTTAAATGCACAGCGCAACCCAAGCGAAAGGAGCTGTGGTGAGGTTGTTTCGTAGTTTGATGGGTTTGAGGCCTCTTGTGGTGGTGGCGGTTGTGGCTGCGTTGTTGTCTGGCGTTGCCCCCCCCCCCTCTCGCTGGGGCGCAGGATATTCCGCCTGATGAGCGTGGCAAGCAGATCGGCACCGCGACATGGACTTTCGATTACGACGATCCTGATAATGCCCCGCCAGCGGATTACCAGGCTTTGGTCGATAATTTTGATTACCATGGTGCTACGAGCGGTGTTACAATTCTTGAGACTGAGGAGCTGACACGCACAGCTCGTTACGACGATGGCACCAACTATGAGGAAGTTTACGCTGCTCGGATCACTGTGTGGTGTCACGCGGCGTGGGTGTGTACTTGGAATGGCGGCGATGTAAGCGTTGAAGGCAACTTCACTGTGGAACTGGCGGCATCGCCGGTGCCTGAAGAAGTGCCTTATGAGGCACCAGATGAGAGCGAGATAGACGCAGCTTCGCTTGCTCGTGGGACTGTGAGGCGAAACCCTGCACCCAACGAACAGTTCTTTACATACCCTGCCCCAGCGCACTGCGGCCAGTTAAGGGATAATATTGGTCAGCCAGATACAGAGGGATCCAGCCAATCTAGCGCACTTGAATGGGCTTTATTGTCCAATTATTACCGTCCTGACGTGAGTTGGATAACTACCGCCTTTAAAAAGGGAGATGAGCCGCTAGTTTCAAAGTGTTTGCTGAATGTGTCCGAAACTTATGATGGCGTGGAATTTCCTAATCTTTATACCCCGCTAGTTCGAGTAAATTCGCAATGGAGACTGCCTACAGGAAGAGAATCAGTATTTGCGTTTGATGCTGATGATGTTTACAGGCTTCGGGACAATGATAAGCCGGTCGCGGATGTTTTGCCGCTTGAGAAGACCCCGATTTACTATTGTCCACAAGGTGAGTTGCGGGGTAAGACCTGCGAAGAGGAATATGAAGGCGGTGCGAACGAGTACTCGTCTCGTAAGGGTGGGGACAGCGAAAGCAGCAGTTTGCCTAGCTTGACTGCGCCTCGTGAAAGTGATGCGCCTGTTTATGTGCCACCGACGCAACAGCAGATTGAGCGTTGTGGTTTTGATGACGGTTGCGTAGACGCTCTCTTTGTGAGTGCTAGCAATGCATTCAATCGTGCTGCTGAGCGTTACGACGCGCAGTTAGCGCGATTCTGGCAAGAAGTAGAAAAGCGAGCAAGAGCAGGAGAGTCTTTCTGGGTGTGTATCCCCAGAGACGACTGGCTCAAGAGGCTCTCAGACGAAAGTATGATTTTCCCTGGAAGTCGCTGTTATCTCATCGACTAACACCATTCAACCCGAATGCGTGCTGAGCCCCGCCAAAAGGCGGGGCTCACCCCGTTAAGCCAAGTCCCAAACCCACTGCAACCATCTCTCCATAAGTCGACGATCACGCCATCTGTCCACAACATCCGGTGCTGCGGTAGCCTGTCGTCGCTATGTCAGCGCATGCGGTCGCCCACGCTTCCGAGCCGGACACCATGCCAGTATGGGTCACCAAAAACCGGTTAGCAGCCTATGTGCCAGCGTTGCGTGAATACGACGACGATTTCAGGTTGAGGGTGGTTACTAACGGTTTCGGGACGGTGTGGATTAGCGGCAACAGCGACGAGCAGAAGTCGCTCGTGGCACAAGAGCCGGAACCGTTTGAGCCGTTTTGGGATGCTTTCCTAGCTGCTTGGGCTGAATACCTATGCAAAGAGGAAGGCCTTCCCCCTCCAGCATGGGTTACCGAACCCGAACGGTATCTCCCGACGATGCGCTGGGGAGCAAACTATTTTCCGTTCGAGCGGGGACGTGTCGTGGTCACTACACCTGGCGTGTTCGAGGATCACGGCATCTGGATATCAGACAACGATCTTCTAATCGTGTGAAGCAGCCGTGCCCGATCCATACCTGAAACGGGATGATCTCTTAGCTGGGCTCGGTGAGGTCGCTGATCTGATGAGCGAGAGAGGGCAGAGAGGTCGCCTGTATTTGGTTGGTGGTGCCGCCATGGTGCTTGCATACTCCTCAGGCAGAGGCACACAAGATGTGGATGCCGCTATCGAGGAAGGATACGCAGCGGTGATGGCTGCTGTGCATGAAGTCGCTGAGAGACGCGGCTGGACGAAGAGTTGGCTCAACGAAAGAGCCACCGCTTATATGCCACGGCCCGATCAACGCTACAGCACCACCGTCTTTGAGCATCCAGCACTCATAGTGCGAGCGGCGACACCTGCCTGCATGCTTGCGATGAAAGTGAAGTCGGCTCGGCCTAAGGATCTCTCCGACATTAGCCAGCTACTACAGATGCATAACTGCACCACTATGGAACAGGTTGATGCGATAGTGGAAGACGTGTTCCCGGGTGAGCCTCTGGGTGCCCGTGAGCGACGTTGGCTGGCTGGCATCCTTCCCACGCCTCCGTCTCAACCGGCGACACCGTTGCGGCAAGCTCCACCGCCTAGTGAGGACATCCCATGAAAGGTGACATCAGGGGCATCCGAACTCATGCAGCGATCCGCCCTTCGCGTTCTGCCTTATAGCGGTATGCGATGGCGTCCGCCACGTCTTCGATCCGCTGTTTCAACGGTTTCATCAGATCCTTGGACAATTTCTGGTTCTGGCGTGTCACACCGCCGTGCTACCGTGCGCCTATGGCGACGAACGCTCTTGGCAAGCACCGCAGCAGCACAAATCTGAGGCCGCCGATTGCCGGGCTCCCAGTAGCGGCTAGCGCTAGCGCCGCAAACGTGTTGAGCCGTGACGCGAACGCAGGCATCGTCACATGAGTACCGTGATTGAGGCCGAGGTCAGGCAGCAGATCGACAAACGGCTCGAAGCGCACGGCTGGGTGCTTGACGCGGCTGCGCCGAATCAGGATGTTTTCGTTGAGCGTGCAGTGGTGCCTCGGCTGACCACCACCCAACGGTCTCGGCTCGGCAGCTTGGCGCCCGACTATTCGTTGTTCTGCGATGGCGTCATCATCGGCGTGATTGAGGCGAAAAAGCCGAGAGTGCCTATTGCCCAAGCGCTTGAGCAGGCCGTTGATTACGCAGAGCGGCTCAATGTGGAGTTCGTGTTCGCTTGCAATGGCCCCGTGTTCAAGTCGCTGCATCTGCCCACGGGGGCGCCGTTGCGGTTGAACGGAACAGAGGTAATGGAGCCGTTGAGTCCGTTGCAGTTGCGGGGCTTTCGTGAGGTCGGCTCGCCTGATCTGACCACGGTGCCGCAATCGGTGATTGCTTCCCGCGAGGAATTGATTGAGATTTTCGAGCGGCTGAACAACGTGATGAGGCAGGCCGGAGTGCGTGTCGGGATCGACCGCTTCACCGAGTTCGCGAACATCTTGTTTCTCAAGCTGGCGAGTGAGCGGGGCGATACTGCCACGATTTGGCGCGATTTGTGTGCCAGACCGCCAGAAGACCTCCCTGCCTACCTGAACGGGTTCGTGCTCAATAAGCTGCGCGAACGCTACGACAACGACGTGCTGGCTCCCACGCAGATCAACGGAGCGGCGCTGAAGCAGATCGTCAACGAACTGAATCCACTGCACCTCACCAGTGTCGATGAAGATGTCAAGGGCGTTGCGTTTGAGCATTTCCTCAGCCGCACTACGAGCGGCAACGACCTGGGCGAGTATTTCACGCCGCGCTGGGTTGTGCGGCTCGCAGTCAAGATTCTGAACCCTCAGTTTGGTCAGACCGTGTACGACCCGTTCTGTGGCACGGGCGGTTTCCTGATCGAAGCGTTCGGACATCTCGGCCAGCAGATCCGCCCGACGGCAGCCAACGTCAAGAAGCTTCAGAAGGAAACTGTGTTCGGCACCGAGATCACATAGACAGCACGTATAGCGAAGATGAACATGATCCTGTTCGGAGACGGCCATTCCGGAGTTGAGCAGGGCGACAGCCTCAGCCATGCGAAGCAGCGGGGCGGCTATGCCAACGTGCTGTCCAATATCCCGTTCTCCCAAAAGGTCGAGTCGGTGTCGCTGCGCGTGGTTGATCCCGCAGCGACCGACGCAGATGAGGCGTGCCTGCTGCACTGCTTCAATCGGCTCGAAGACGGCGGCCAGATGGCAGTGGTGATTCCAGAGGGTCTCGCCGTGAACCGGTCGCATCGCGCGCTGTGGCATCGGCTGTGCAACGAGTCGCGCATTCGGGCAATCATGATGCTGCCTCGCGACACGTTCGCCCCGTATACATCAGCGGGCACACGGCTGTTGTATCTGACCGACAAGGGAGAAGCTAAGACCGACTGGTACTACCAAGCGAACCTTGAAGGAGCAAAAGCAGGCGCTTCTATTGGCGCAGATGAGTTCGCATTCTTCTACACGGGTTCCGACGACCCGCCCGACGACGTCCCTGCTGGCGTTGAGGTCGTCAGTATCGACCATCGTGCCGACAAGAACAGGTTCAGCGTTCGGCGTCCTTGGCGACGCAGCGGCAGCGGAATGCTGCCACTGAGCGACATCGCCCGCATGCGTAACGGTCAGATCATCACCGAAGCGACCGCCAGTCCGGGCGACATTCCGGTGATCGCAGGAGGCCGCGGCAAGGTCGCCTACTTTCACGACCAAGCGAACGTTGATGGCCCGTCGGTCACGATTAGCAAATCCGGTGCGTATGCGGGGTATGTGTGGTGGCACGAAACGCCGATATGGGCATCGGACTGCATCGTGATCCAGAGCCTCGACGAAACCAAGTTCTCAACGTTCTATTTGTACCTATACCTGCGTGCGTGCCAAGAAGTACTATACGCCCGACAACAAGGCACCGGACAGCCACATTTCTATCGAGAGCAACTCACAGACTTTCCTGTCCCTGATTTGCCGCCAGCCGAACAGCGCACCAAAACCGACGAGGCACGCCGTGCAATACAGGAACAAATAGCCGCCCAAGCCCGAGTTGAACAGGCCATAAACACCGCCCTGCAATCGGTTTCTACCCTGTAAGAGTCACTGCACGGTGGAGAGCCGCCGCCGGCCACAACCCATCCCGAGGGCGTATGACTGCTTTGAGATAGCGATAGATTTGCTGCTGATGCCACAAACGGCTGTTCCCGCCGACATCAACCGTGTGCCGTCGCTGCGGCGACCTAGCCGCAAGCTACCTTGGCCGCTGAGCATCTATCAGACCGCTGTCGGCAAAAAGTATGTGATGGCGGTCACTGGTGTCGGGCTGCTGGGTTTCGTGGTGGCGCATATGGTCGGCAATCTGCACCTGTATGAAGGGCCCGCACAGCTAAACGAATACGCCGAAGCCTTGCGTGACTTGGGCGGGCATCTCGTGCCTCGAACCTTGATCCTCTGGGTGATGCGCGTTGGCCTGCTGGCCATGTTTGTGTTGCATATCCACAGCGCCTGGTCGCTCAAAGAGATCAGCCGCCGCAGCAGTCCACAGGCCAACTGGATCAGCGGCAACAAGCGCTACGCCGGAGGCCAAGATTACGCAGCGGTCACTTTTGCGAGCCGCACCATGCGCTGGACTGGCCCGATCATCGGTTTGTATGTGCTGTTTCATCTGGCTGATCTCACTTGGGGCTGGTGGCTAGGCAACGACTACGTCCGCGGCGACGTTTATCACAATGTGGTCGAGTCGCTGTCGTCGATCCCAGTAGCAATCGTTTACATTGCGGCAAATGCGGCGTTGTCGCTGCACATCTATCACGGTATTTGGTCGGCTTTTCAGACGCTGGGAGTCAACAACCCCCGGTTCAATCATCTTCGGCGTGGGCTAGCCGGAGTGATCGCAGCAGCCATATTGGCTGGCAATCTGAGTTTCCCGATAATGGTCCAGGCAGGAGTGGTGGCATGATTTCAGCACCTGATTCGGTAATGCAAGATCCTATGACGCTTGATTCGAAGGTACCCGCAGGGCCTTTGGCCGATAAGTGGGACAACCACAAGTTTTCGGTGAAGTTAGTCAATCCAGCCAACAAGCGTCGCTTCAAAGTGTTAGTGATTGGCACTGGTCTCGCTGGCGCTTCGGCTGCGGCTTCGCTGGCTGAACTCGGTTACAAGGTGGAAGCATTTACCTTTCACGATTCGCCTCGAAGAGCCCATTCGATAGCCGCCCAGGGCGGTATCAACGCCGCCAAGAACTATCGCAACGACGGCGACTCGGTCTGGCGGCTGTTTTATGACACCATCAAAGGCGGCGACTATCGCTCACGCGAAGCCAACGTTTATCGGCTGGCGCAAGTGTCGCTCAACATCATTGACCAGTGCGCAGCCCAGGGAGTGCCTTTCGCTCGCGAATACGGGGGACTGCTAGCTAACCGCTCATTCGGCGGAGCGCAAGTGAGCCGCACCTTCTACGCCCGTGGTCAGACCGGCCAGCAGCTGCTGCTGGGTGCCTATCAGGCTTTGGCAGCACAGATCGCAGCGGGTGCGGTGACTTTGCATAATCGCGCCGATGTGCTTGACATCGTCACAAAAGATGATGAAGCGTGCGGTGTAGTGGTGCGTGATCTGCTGACAGGCGAAGTGCGGGCTCATAGCGGGCATGCGGTGGTGTTAGCCACCGGCGGTTACGGCAATGTCTATTACCTGTCGACCAACGCCATGAACTGCAACGTTACAGCAGCTTGGCGGGCGCATCGCCGGGGTGCTGCATTCGCAAATCCGTGCTATTCGCAGATACATCCCACCTGCATACCCGCAGGCGATGAGTTCCAGTCGAAGTTGACGTTGATGTCTGAGTCGCTTCGCAACGACGGACGCATCTGGGTGCCTCGCAAAATGGACGACACCCGCCCCGCCACCGACATCAACGACACCGATCGTTACTACTTTTTGGAAGAGAAATATCCGGCGTTCGGCAATCTGGTGCCCCGTGATGTGGCTTCCCGCAACGCCAAAACGGTGGTTGATCAAGGTTTGGGAGTGGGGCCGCTGCGCAACGGGGTGTATCTCGATTTTGCTGATGTGATCGCCCGAGACGGCGAGCAAGTAGTGCGCGAGAAATACGGCAACCTGTTCGATATGTATGAGCGCATCACCGGCGAAGACCCTTACCGGTCGCCGATGCGTATCTATCCGGCGATTCATTACACAATGGGCGGGTTGTGGGTGGACTACAACCTGATGACCAGCGTGGCTGGACTGTATGCGTTGGGCGAATGCAACTTCTCAGATCATGGGGCTAACCGTTTGGGGGCTTCGGCGCTGATGCAAGGCTTGGCTGACGGCTACTTCGTGCTGCCATACACCATCGGCGATTATCTGGCACCCCGGCTGGGTTCTGATCCGGTGCCGGTTAGCGATCCAGTGTTTGCTGAAGCAGTGGCTGAGGTGGATGATCGCACTCGTAGCTGGCTGGCGGTGCGCGGCACCAAGTCGGTTGACTACTACCACCGTGAACTGGGCAAGATCGTTTGGGAATACTGCGGCATGACACGCAACCGCACCGGCCTTGAGAAAGCTTTGAGTGAGATACCAGCTCTGCGTGAAGAGTTCCACTCCAATGTCAAAGTGCTTGGCTCGGGTGACGGTGTTAATCAAGCGTTGGAGCAAGTCAACCGGGTGGATGATTTCATGGAACTAGCCGAACTCAAAGCCCGCGACGCTTTGCATCGTGAAGAATCCTGCGGCGGGCATTTCCGTGAAGAGCATCAAACTCCTGAGGGCGAAGCCTTGCGCGACGACAAGGATTTCGCCTATGTGGCGGCATGGCAATGGCAAGGCTCGGGTCAACCTCAGGCTCTGATCAAAGAACAGCTTGACTTTGAGAACGTTGAACTCACCCAGCGGAGCTACAAATGAGCTTGACTAGCAATACCAGCAACGGCTCTTCTGACGGCGGCGGCTCTACCGGCGGTGCTTCTGGCACTGTGGTTTTAGATGCTGGTGCCACTCGTGTCAGCGGCGTTGATGTTGGTGCCAAGCTCAACTTGAGGTTACGTGTTTGGCGTCAGGCTGGGCCTAACCAAGCGGGCAGCTTCACCGACATTGACGCGCCCGACATCCCCGAGGACTGCTCATTTCTGGAGATGCTTGACATTGTTAATGAGCGCCTCATCGCCGACAACATTGAGCCGATCACTTTCGCGCATGACTGTCGCGAAGGCATTTGCGGTACTTGTGGGGTGATGATCAACGGTCGTCCGCACGGACCCGAAGCAGCTACTGCCACCTGTCAGTTGCACATGCGCAAGTTCCGTGACGGTGACAAGATCGTGATCGAACCATTCCGTGCGGCTTCGTTCCCGGTGGTCAAAGACCTGATGGTTGACCGGCGGGCGTTTGATCGAATCATCGAATCTGGTGGCTACATTTCGGCACCCACAGGCACAGCCCCCGATGCCAACGAGACACCAATCCCCAAAGATGTGGC
Source organism: Candidatus Aldehydirespirator catecholifindens (assembly GCA_028283245.1). Taxonomy (GTDB): domain Bacteria; phylum Actinomycetota; class Acidimicrobiia; order Acidimicrobiales; family Aldehydirespiratoraceae; genus Aldehydirespirator; species Aldehydirespirator catecholifindens. The sequence continues at coordinate 70,380 of JAPYNU010000046.1, forward strand.
CGATTTTGCTATGGATGCCGCGGCTTGCATCGGCTGCGGTGCTTGCGTAGCGGCCTGCCCCAACTCGGCTGCACAGTTGTTTACTGCGGCCAAGCTAGGTCATCTCAACGTGTTGCCTCAGGGTCAGCCCGAGAGGCTGCGGCGCAGCGAGGCAATGGTCGAGACGATGGAATCGTATTTCGGGTCGTGTACGAATCACGGTGAATGCAGCGCAGCCTGCCCCAAAGAGATCAGCCTTGATTTCATTGCGGTAATGAACCGCGACTACCTGAAGGCCAAGATCAAGAACCGTCGCCTAGCCTCACAAACCTGAAGGTCTAGGCGCGTAATCGGCGATGGCTAGCCGCAGCCAAAGCCGCACCGCTGGCTATCTTGACCCAAGCAACAGCTGGCCGCTGCTTTTTCAAGGTGATGACGGCAGAGTTCGATCCGACCAAGACGATGGCGCTGGCGGTCGTGGCGACGGCGGTGCTGGCCGTGGTGATGACGGTGGCGGTCGTGGTCAAGGTGCTGGTGATGGCGGGTGGCTGCTGAAGCTGGTGGTGGGGCTGGCTCGCGGCGCTGCTATGGGAGCAGCCGACGTGATGCCAGGCGTTTCGGGTGCCACAGTCGCAGTAGTTCTGGGCATCTACTCACGGCTTTTGCAAGCTGTGAGCACTGCTAGCGGTGCTGCAGCGCGGCTGGTGGCATTTGACTGGCGCGGCTTCCGCAGTCGGCTGGCAAGCCTTGACTGGTGGCTGATCGCGCCGCTGCTGGGTGGCCTGGTGGCAACAGTGGGCTTGCTGGCATCGCTGATCGAGCAGTTGTTGACAGATCACCCCGAGACAACGGCCGGGTTGCTCTGCGGCTTGGTGATCGCTTCAGCGGTAACGGCGTGCCGATTGTTCGACTGGCGCAGCGTCAAAGGGGTGGTGCTGAGCGCAGCCACAGCGGGAGCAACGTTCGCTTTGCTGGGTTTGCAGTCCGCGCCGGTAGCTGATCCTTCGCTGCTTGCTTTGGCTGGTGCCGGAGCTGTGTCGGTTTGCGCCATGATCTTGCCAGGGATTTCTGGGGCGTTCGTGCTGTTGATGCTGGGTATGTATGGCGCTGTGATCGGCATTGTCACCGACATGCGCTGGCTTCACGCCGCAGTGTTCGTTGCAGGCGCAGCGCTGGGCTTAGCGCTGTTTTCTACTTTGCTGCATCGTCTGCTGCAACGTGCCCGCAACGCAGTGATGGCAGTGCTAGTGGGTTTGATGTTCGGGTCGTTGAGAGTGCTGTGGCCCTGGCCCAACGGCGTGGGTGTGATCAGCCGTCACGAAGATCAAGCGATTTCGGGTACGGGGCTCCATTGGCCCGCAGCCAACGAATGGGCTGCGCCAACAGTGGCCGCAGCGATCGGTTTTGTGGCGGTGCTAACCCTCATCCGCCTGTCGCGGTCACCCCGCTCCCGCTAGACCGGCTCAACCCCACGGCTCGACCGACTCAAACTCCACAGCTAGACCAACTCAACCCCACAGCTAGACAACTCAACCCCACAGCTAGACCGGCTCAACCCCACAGCTAGACCAGCTCAAACCCCACGGCTCTGTTCGTAGAGCCCTAGAGCGTGCAGGGGAAAATACTGTTTGTAGAGCGCGTATTCCAGTAGAGCAGTACGGAAGAACACGCCAGCCATATCCTGTTTAGGCCATTCCCCGTTGGTTTGCTGAGTATCAATGAGGAACTGAATCCCACGATCAATAGCAGTCCAGTCTTGGTGAGCAGCTTCAAGCAGCGCGATCAAAGCCCAAGCACTTTGGATCACCTGACTGACATCATGAGCAACATATTTACCAGTCCAGCATCCACTGTAGTGCTCACCCCATCCCCCGTCGTCTCGCTGACGGTCAAGCAGCCACTCACACGCTGAGTTCACCGCCGGATCATCAGGCCCCGCCCCCGAGGCTATGAGGCCTCTGATTCCAAAGAAGGTGCCATAGATGAAATGCACACCCCAGAACCCGCGCCAAGAGCCATCATTGCGCTGCATGCTGCGCAGCCATTCACTGGCGCGTGTCATGGCCTCTGTCTCTGTTGCGCCAATGAGTTCGGGATACGACTGCCGGCACGCTGTCAGAGCAGCGAGACATGACGCAGTGCATTCCACATGTGAAAAGTCCGTCATAGAGTCGCCGAACATTTCTGCGGGATTCAGCCACTCGAGCCCGATCACAGACTTCTGCCGTTCGTATGTGCCGAAGCCGCCGTCTTTGTTTTGTCCACGCAGCATGAAACTTACGGCTTCGCTCAAAACCGCTGCGTCTGTTGCGTCCGCTGCGACCGCTACGTCTGCCGAGTCTGCCGATTTAGGGCCAGTTGCCAGCAGACCCAGGACGGCTTCAGCACTGCAGTCGGTCACAGGCCAACCGTGCCATCCGCCTGCAAAGCACCAACCCCCTCGAGGATCAATCCGGTAGGCATCGTGGTAGCCCTCGAAGCTGACGCGAATTTGTTGTGCTCGCAAAAATTCTGCTGCCCGCTGCATAGCGTTGCCGACACCGTCAAGTTCAGATGCCGTAGACAAAGCCTGTAAGGCGAAGCCAGTGTCCCAGGAGCCGCTACGTGCTCCAGCTACTCTCAGCCCCGTTTCTTTGTCTTCCCAGATCCAGCCATCAAGCCTTGCTAGCGCTTGAAGTCCGTCTGGGTCTTGTGGGTCGTTAAGCCATAAGACAGCAATGTTTAGCAGTCCGCTGACCGGAGAGATGCTGGTGTGATCCGATGACTGCAGTTCCCACCTGATGCGGTGAATGATCTGCTTCAGGCAGCGGTCACGAAAACGCCTGCTGTGAAACCGGTTAGCGAGTCGTGCCAGCGCGAATGCTATATGTAGCAACTTGCTCGGCTTGGCGTAGAGATCAGCATCTCGCAAGCGATTGCGACTCCCGGCGAAATCGGCATCGCTAAACCCGTCAGGGAACAGTTCTTTGCGTATTTCACGGATCACGGGTGTAACTGGCGCTTGGAACTTGAGCCCGTAGAGCGCCGCCATTGACATATAGATCAGCCGTGTATGGCAATACCAGTTTGAGGGATGAAGCGGGATACGGCGAGGCAGCACCCAGAGTTCGGGAAGCAGAGGATTGATACCGCGCCAGTCGTAGAGATTGACAAGCGCAAGCCAGAACTTGCCCCAGCTGGGAATCGTGAGGACGTTCTCTTTTTGCAAAAAGCGCCGCGCTGGCTCAATCAGTGGATCTGTCGGCTCTGTGCCGAGTAATCTGGCCGCCACATAGACCAAGGTGGTGACAAAGAGCTTGGGCGGCCCATGATCACCAAGTCCCCATAGGCCTCTCGGCAACTGCGACTGTTGAAAGTATCGCAGCACGCTTTGGCGCCGTTCTGGTGAGAGTTGCTGGCCGATGATGTGATGCAACAGCACATACTGTGCCGAAAGTATCGGGCACCATACGACTTCACCTTCGAAGCTGCCGTCGTTGCCCTGCTGATCTAAAAGGCGTTCTGTGGCCCTTTCAAGAGCCGGTCGGGCATCAACGACCAAAGAACGGGCATCAACGACCAAAGAACCCGCCTAGTCAAGCAGCTTGATCAAGCGGCTCGTCGGAGCGGCTCTCTCGTGACTGCATGGTTGCTGGCAAGGCTCGCGCCATGGCGTCAAGGAACTTCTGTGCTGATGCTTGACTTGTGGCTCTGACCTTTCGCAGCTGTCTGACACCTCGTATGAACCATCCGATGCGCATAATCAAGCGGTAACGGGCAGTGCCTGACTGCTTCAGACTTCTTAGGCCGCTGCCGCTTGAATGCTGCTTAGTCGGCGAAGTTGCTCGCAGCATTGCCAAGCCACCCACTAGTCCTAGACCGAACTCCGACGTGTCTTCACAGCTGAGCAATTTTAAGCTGCGCTCTGCCTGCCAACCCCTTTCTCGCCACATCCGATAAACAGATTGCCTAAGTGCCACAGTCTCAACTCGGTCATCAACTAGGATTTCATAAAAGGCCAAAGCCAGCATTTCGGGTGCTCTGATCTCTTTGAACCGCTGGGCAGCGAAACGGCTGGGGTCATTATATTCACTCAACGCATAGGCATCACCGAAGCCCAGAGTCATACCCACTGCGGTTGAAGGATGGTAGTGCCCGGCAGCATCACCGAGCAGTATCCGTTGTGGGTCTCCGTAGGACATACGCGGGTTCAGCCCGTTCGATGTGACATGAAAGCGCTTCTCTTGTACCAGGTTTGTGAATTCATGCTGCAACTCTTCGGGAAGGAGTGGCATGCAATTGTTCATCAAAAGGTCGCCAGTTTGTTCGGAAGGAAACCTGAGTGGGACATCAACATGAATGCGGACGCTATTGGAGTTCAACCGGTAGATGAACATGGGTCCAGGTCCGCCCAACACCACACTTCCGTAGCCTTCTTTGGGCAGGTCTATTCCTTGCCCGTTACCATTGAGTTCAAACCCCAACATACGCGAACAGCTGGTCCGCTTGGTTGCCAGTCCCAGTGCTCGTCGTACGACTGACCTCGGGCCGTCGGCCCCAACGATCAAGTCTGCAGCGATGGACTCCTGCACGCCGGATCTCTCGAATCCAACGCGGTCGTCATCAATTGAACGCACCCGCTCCGGTATGAGATCAACATTGGGATGGTTTATAGCAGTGTCACGCAGTCGTTTCACGAGGAGACCGTGATCGCATGCAAGGCCTTGAGACCCGTTTGGGTAGGGGAGTTCTATCGGCTCAGACCCATCCTCAGGGAAGTAGATGAAACCTTTCGTTACGGAGGCATCGGCTGGGGTTTCAAAATTAATCCCAACCTGCTGCAGCAGTCGCGCTGCCGGAGGATGAAGCCATTCTCCTCCCACTGTCCTTGCCCCGTTGGATCGTGCCTCGAACAGCGCTACGCGAGCGCCCTTGCGCGCATGGATCAGCGCACACAGGCTGCCGACCGGACCTGCTCCGACAACGGCTAAGTCGTATCGCCGAGACTTGATCTCGTATTCAGAATTGACGGCTTGATCTAGCACGTTCAGATGACTCTTTACTTTCGATCAATTAAGGATACTATCGGTTTATTTTAGCGCTAGTTCTTGATCGCTGTCAAGAGGCACCGTTGACGTGAATAGCCTGCCGATCGGGTTGTGCATCGTCTGTGGCACCGGCACCGTTAACCGAGACTCGCGACTCGTGCGCGGTGCTCTTGTTCTGCGACTCGCTCTCGAGGAATTCGCGCCATTTGCGAACTGTCACCTGCTGCATCTCGCGCACGGCAGGGTTCACTTCAAGCGGTCGCAAGTCCCAGTAGCGGTTGTAGCCCTCCTGCTCGGCTTCCACAGCGATCCGATCCTGGCTGAGCAGGGGGGTGATCATGGTACGGTCGGCGATCTTGAGGACCGCTTTCATCACTGGACGCGGCAGGCGAATCGGTAATGAGGGAACTTTGAATGATTTGAAGTAGAAGATGAAGAAAGTGCGAGTCGTTTGCTCATCAATCGGCAACACGAATAACCAGTGCTTGATCTCGTCGGATGTGTTGGACCATTGATACGGGTACTCGTAGCAGAGATCAATGTGATCGGTGTCCAACCTGCCGTGATCAACGAAACGGCTTGAGATCCTGCCACGCCCTACACGAGATTCGTAGGTCATGTGGACATTGTCGCCCCGAGTTTCAAGTTGAAGAAGGTCTGCTTTATCAAACGGCTTATAGCGACGGTGCAGAAAAGCATGCGAAAAATCAGACACATTGTCAATAATCATCGAATGGTGTGCTGAACAGGTGAAGTCAACATGTACGGTGCCCCAAGGCTTCTCCCCGCCAGAAGACTCCTCAATTTCGGGGATCTCTGGGAGCTTGCGTTCAGAGGCCAGTTCTGGATCTCCAGGGAATAACCAGACCAACCCGTAGCGGACTTGCACCGGGTAGGAGCGGATTGACACGCGCGGCGGTTCAGATCGCGCGAAAGTGTCAGGAATATGAACAAGCTGACCACTGTTGTCGTATCTCCAGCCGTGATACTCACATATCAGGTCACAGCCAGAAACCTCACCGATCGACAGTTTCACCTGGCGATGAGCACAGCGGTTATCTAGGGCATGGAAAGTGCCGTCGTCGCTACGGTAGAGAGCGATCGAGCGCTTCCAAAAGACTACCTCAACCACCTTGCCTGGTTTGACGTTGCGCACCTCCTCAACGGCATACCAGTAATTGGGGTCCATACCACAGGCTCGAACCTGCTGACGCAGGTTGGTAGCTTCATCCAATCCAGGCGGAGCCTTCACTTCCGGGGTCAGTTCATCTACGGGCACTGAAACTCTCCCTGTCTCGTATTTTTGTTCTGCTTATCATATTGGATGTTGGGCCAGTCATTGACCTAGCGCATTTTCGTGGTAGTGCAACTTTAAATAATTAGTCGTTTGAGTCGGTTGAAGCGACGGCTTCGGGAGTCTTGGCGGCGGGATTGTGAATGTCGCCTCGCTCATAGTGAAAGGCGTAGGCCTCCGCGATGGCGTTGCGGACGCTCGTCGGCTCAAACCCCAGTTCGTTGCGGGCCTTGGTGGAATCTCCGTGCCGACGCTTTTGTAATATCCGGATCGCGCCTGGAGTGAAACGCTGAGGGCGCCTCGGAAAATAGCGGCTCATCACGTAACTTGATACCTCAGCGAGAGGCATCAAAAAAGTGGTTGGCACCCGCAAACTCGGTCGCTTCACCCCGGTCACATCCTGAAAGAAGTCTAGAATTTCTGAGATTGTGTAGTATCCCGAGCAGATGATATATTTCTCTCCAGTTCTACCATTTTTCATGCTCAGCACATGGCCTTGAGCGATGTCTTGTGCGGTCACCCATTCAAAGCCGCCATCCACATACCTGCGAAGCTTGCGATTTGCGAAATCGCAGAGGGTCCGTCCTACCCGCGAAGGCAGATAGTCGTTTCCGCCCAAAACCGCGCAGGATGTGGTCACAACTACATCTTGGCCAGCAGCGGCGGCGCGCCAGCACTCCAGTTCGGTCAACGCTTTGCTGCGTTGATACGGCGTGGTGCGTTCCATCGGGAAAAACGTCATGGTTTCGTTGCTAGGAGCTGAAAGATCGTCAAGGTTGTAGCCGACAGCGCTGAATGAGCCGGTCACCACCACCCGACCGGCATCATGCTCTCGGGCGGCTTGAAGCACATGGCGCGTGCCCAGCACATTCGTCTCAAATATTTCACGCTGGTGGGCTTGATTGCCGTCAATGGTGGAGACTAAGGCCGCGACGTGGTAGACGCCTTTGCAGCCTGCGACTGCTTGTTGGGTTGCATCTAAGTCGCGTATGTCGCCATAAGCACGCTCAACCGGCAATCCTTCCACCGCTTCATGGTTATCGCCAGGTTTGAGTAGAACTCTGACCCGGGCACCGTTTTTGAGCAGCAGATGCATGAGGTTGGCACCAACATGTCCAGTTGCGCCAGTCACCAGCAACGGCGACTCAGAGGAGTCGCTAGCGGTTGCTGTCATATCTTTTGCCACATCCGGCTCCTTGTGTTCGACTCTCTTGCGTCGTTTTGCTTCTTTGGCAAGCAGGCCTACACGAGAACTGTTGAACCTGGCATATGCATGCAATGCAATCATAACATGCAACTGCGAGTACGGTGCCCGCTCGGGCGCCCGCTCGCAACGTCTGCGGTTGTTGTAACTAGTATGCGCGACTGTGCTGTCGCCGCTTCGGTTGGAACTGCTAGAGATCGTCAGAAAGCAGGGCTATCTCCGTCTTGATCGGCCTGTACGGCTGGCATCGGGGGCGATGTCGTCGGATTTCATTGACGCCAAAAAAGCTTTGGCGCAGTGGCGAGACCTGCGTCTGGCCTGTGAAGCGATCCACGAGACGGTCAGCAACGCTGGTCATAGCTACGACGCTGTGGGCGGGCTAACCATGGGTGCCGACGCTTTGGCGGTGGGTGTGGCTGCCGTGGCTGATTGCGGCTGGTTCATGGTGCGAAAAGAGCCCAAGAAGCGAGGCACCAATCAGCTCATCGAGGGGCTTGAGATCGGTTTGGGCCACAAGGTGCTGCTGGTGGATGATGTGGTCACCACAGGTAAGTCGATCTTTCTTGCGTTAGACGTGGTGCGTGAAACCGGTGCCAGCGTTGTTGCTGCGGTGACTCTGGTAGACCGTGGCGACAACGCCGCTGCTGAGTTCGCTCGTCGTGGCATTGATTATTATCCGATGATCACCTACGCCGATTTCGGGATCGCCCGGGTGGATCCTCCTGCGCTGTGAGATCAACAGCCCCGCTAGTCGTGGCACCGACAGCAGTGGCCCGCAGCGCAGTGAGGCCGATTGACGGCGAACTCTCCGGCTGGAATCCCGTGAAGTTGGCAGCAGTTATTGGCAGTGACTTACTACGGCGTGCTCAACTCGCCCCCGATCAGTTAGACGAGGTGATCGTGGGCTGCGCTGATCCGGTGGGTGCCTGTGGGGCTAACGCCGCCCGAGCGATTGCTTTGGCCGCGCAATGGCCGCCCCATATTGGCGGCTTGGTAATCGACCGTGGCGAGACCAGCGGCCTAACTGCGCTGCAAGTCGCAGCGGCAGCTATCAGTTGTGGACAGGCGAGCGCTGTGATGGTGTTCGGCTTAGGCCTGTGTTCAGTGGTGCCGCCGGGCGCAGCTGCGCTCAACCGCATCTACGGCGCACCCTGGGGTGGAGTGGCTGAACACTTCGCCGAGGTCGGCGGGCTGCTGCCTGCGCCACGGTTGGCAGAGAAGGCTGCTGCGGCTGCTGGTATCAGCCGAGCCGCCCTTGATGCCGCAGCCGAACAGTCGCGCTGTCGCCGCGCCGAAGCCAACCCCTCGCCTGCCATCGTGGCAGTGGAGGCCCGTCCCCAGTCCTTGGCTGACCGCGGTGTGCGTCGTGGCGATCCAGTGGACTGCGATGTGATCCGCGACTGGGGTTCGGCCAGCGACCTGCCACCGGCTTTTGATGATGACGGCTTGCTGACCGCAGCCAGTTTCGCTGTGCCGGCAGATCAGATAGCTGCAGTTCTGCTTCAAGCAGCGCCTCAGTCGGGTACCGCTGGCGCACGGATAATCGGGACGGGTCGCGCTGTGGGCGATCCTTTTGATCCCGTAGGCAATGTTTCGGCTGCGGTCAACTCGGCGCTCTCAACCGCTGATAGCGGGATTTCGGAGATTGATCAGATCCTGGTTGCCGAGCACGACGCTGCCACCGCAATGCTGGTTGCGGCATCGCTGCACATTGACGTCGAACGCGTTAACCGTCATGGCGGGGCTTTAGCCACCGGCAACTCTGGTGCTGCCGAAGAGTTGCGCCTGATCACAGACAGCCTCACAAACAGCGGTTCAGGCAGTGTTTCAGGCGGTGTGAATTGCGACGGCACCGGTCTGTTACTTGCTATCAGTGCAGGTCCGGGCGGTTCAGCCGCAGTGGTCTTTGAGTTGTCTCGTTAGTTTCGCGGCCAAGATGTCTGAGATGAGAGCTGAATCTAAACGGAGCTTGAGCGACAGAGCCGTCAACATCGGCCTGCTCGTGTTGGCGCTTACGGGGCTAGTGGCAGGGGCTCTGCTGGCTGACGTGTTTGAGGTGCTGGTGGCAGTGGTGATCGGTTACAGCGTGCTGCGGTTGGGTCTGGCCATGTTGCGCAACCTGGCCCGACCGCTGCCCGAGCCGCCAGATCCAGGGATCCTTCGCAAAGTCAAGCTCGAATACCGTTGCAGCATCTGCGGAGCTGAGGTGCGTATGACGGTTGCCCCCGATGAGGATCCTGAACCGCCTCGACACTGCCAAGACGAAATGGATCTAGTGACACCAATCGAGTGAATAGCTTGTTGCCAAGCTGCCCGACCTTTTGACTGGCTTGCTGCCCGACTCCCAAAATCACGGTTTTCCACAGCTGTGGATAACTCTGGGGGAAATTACATTAATGTGATATGGGCGGGTTCGGGCAGTGATCGTCTAGCGATACTGCTTAGCGATACTGGGTTGCCGAGATGATCCCGGCCAGTATCAGCCCTAGCCCTACCAGAAGCACAACGTTGGAGGTGTCCCAGAAGACGCCCATGTAATTGACAATGATCGTGGCTGTTCCCAGCCCCAGCAGGCTGAACATTGTGATTGGCACCCAGATCGGGCTTGGGCCTCGCTCATCGAAACCGGTGTGGGTCTGGCGGTCGGGCTGATAGTTATCGGGTCGTGTGCCTTTGGTTGTTACCCGTCCTGCTGGCACACGTCGCTTAGTGGGTCTTGGCATGACCTTGAGGATAGACGCTCTGCTATTTGAAGTTCTCCCAATAGCGAGATGGCACCGGCCCGCGCTGGCCGTGATACTTCGAGCCCAGACTGCGCGACCCGTAAGGAGCGTCGGCTGAAGTGGTCATCTGCTGAAAACTGATCTGCCCGATCCGCATTCCTGGATAAAGCGTGATCGGCAGGTTCGCTACGTTCGACAACTCAAGGGTTAGCTGACCGTCGAAACCAGGATCAACGAAGCCCGCAGTTGAATGGATCAACAATCCGAGGCGTCCCAGCGACGATTTGCCTTCTAGGCGTGCCACCAGATCGTCAGATAACAGCACCCGCTCCAATGTGGCACCCAGCACGAACTCGCCTGGATGCAAAATGAACGGGTCGTCTTCGTCGGTATCCACAAGCGTGGTCAACTCTGAAAGATCTTGCTTGACGTCAATGTGGCTCAAGGTGTGGTTGCGAAACACCCGGAAGCTGGCACCGAGCCGCAGATCCACCGACGATGGCTGCACAGCCTGATCATCAAACGGGTCAATCACGATGCGCCCGTTTGCTAGGGCTTCACGGATTGAGCGGTCTGAGAGGATCACCGCTGCGAGGTTAGCTCAGGCGTTGGCTCAACGACTTGGCTTGATGGTTTGGCTCAGCGTGTCTGGCTCAGCGGCTTGGCTCAGCGGTCTGGCTTGATGGCTTGGCTCAGCGTGATCGGGCTAACGGCTGGCGAAAGTGTCTTGTGGCAGTAGTTTGAGTGGCCAATGCTGATTGTTGTCTCTCCGGCTAAAGCGCTTGACTACAGCTCGAAGCTGCCCACTCGTAAGCATTCCCAGCCGCGAATGCTTGACGACACCGAGCCGTTGGTGGAGGTGATGCAACAGAAGTCGCCTGAGGAACTGTCTGAGCTGATGGGCATTTCGGCGGAGTTGGCCGAACTCAACTTCGAACGTTACGCCGACTGGGAGGCACCGTTTACTACGGCTGATGCCCGGCCTGCGCTGCTGGCCTTCGCTGGCGACGTTTATCAGGGGATGGATGCTGCTGCCACTTTCGATGAACGCGACTACACCCATGCACAGAAAGTGTTGCGCATTCTGTCGGGTCTTTATGGAGTGCTGCGACCGCTTGATTTGATGCAGCCCTATCGGCTGGAGATGGGTTCCAAGCTTGCTACTGAGCGTGGTGATGATCTTTATGACTATTGGGGTGAGCGCATCACGGCGGTGCTCAACGAGGATCTGGCTGATAGTCCCGGGCCAGCGGTGGTGGTGAACCTGGCATCGCAGGAGTATTTTCGCTCGGTTGATCCTGCGCAGCTTGAGGGTCGCTTGGTGACGCCTGCTTTCCTCGACAGCAGCAACGGCAAAGACCTGAAGATGATTTCATTTTTCGCTAAGCGGGCTAGGGGAGCAATGGCGGGGTGGGTCATCCGCAACCGCGTGAAATCGCTGCGAAGCTTGAACGATTTCGACGGGCTCGGTTACCGCTTCGACTCGGAGCGCTCTAGTGACGACCGCCCCGTGTTTGTGCGCTACAGCTAGCCACCGGGCTGCTGATTGTTAAGCGCTGACTTGTTAACCACTGATCGCCAACCCCTGTCTGTTGACTTTTGGCCGCGCACGCAGATTGGTCTGCGCTACCATCAAAAGCCGCTGCGGGTGTAGTTCAATGGTAGAACATCAGCTTCCCAAGCTGAGAATGCGAGTTCGATTCTCGTCATCCGCTCCAAGCCCCGTTG